>NZ_JBHWKO010000017.1:113881-170028 GCF_042731035.1 Streptomyces sp. NPDC059895 | reverse complement strand
CCGCCGCAGGAAGACCACCGGCGGCCTGGCCTGACATGCCCGCCGCGATAGCCGCCCGGGCCGCCACGACACCTCCCCGTGGCGGCCCGGCCCGCCCTCCGCCCACCCGCCGTGTCGGGCCGATCCGAGAGAAACGCCCTAGTGAGGTCGTCCGATGGCAGTCCCTCCCTCCTCCCCCGCCGACGCCGCGCCGGCGCCGGCCGACCAGGGGTCCCGCGGGTCGATGACCGTGCTGTGCGCCGTGGTGCTCCTGTTCCTGGCACTCAGCTTCTTCGGCGGAAACGAACCGTCGTCCCGTTCCGCGCCCCCGCCGCACTCCCCGCAGGCCGCCTCGCCGGCCTCCCCCGCCCGGCAGCCGGCCGGCAAGCACCTGCCCCGGTCCGAGCCCGTGCGGCTGCTCATCCCGAAGATCTCGGTGGACGCTCCCTTCACCGACCTCTCCATCGCCCCCTCGGGGCAGCTCGAAGCCCCGCCGGCCCATGACACCAACCTCGTCGGCTGGCACGCCGAGGGACCCTCCCCCGGCGAGACGGGCACCGCGATCATCGCCGGGCACGTCGACACCGCCACCGCCCCCGCCGTCTTCGCCGATCTCGGCGAGCTGGAGGAGGGGGACGTCTTCAAGGTCCGGCGGGCCGACGGACGCACCGCGTCGTTCGTGGTCGACGACCTCCAGACCTTCGACAAGGACCACTTCCCCAGCCGCCGTGTCTACGCCGACACGGACAAGGCCGAGGTCCGCCTCATCACCTGTGCGGGCGACTACGACCGCACGGCCAAGGACTACACGGCCAACCTGGTGGTCTTCGCCCGTCTCCGGTGAGCCCGACGGGCCCGTCCGAGCGGCCGGTCACTCGCGTAGTCCATCCGAATCGCGCGCCGGTGGCGACCGGCTCAAGATCGAGGCACACCGCCTCGCAGCGCCAGCAGGTGAAGCCCGCCCCTCCGTCCTCCCCGCAAAGGAGATGTGCCCAGCATGACCACCACCGCACCCGCCCCCCAGCCGCTGACACGACAGGTGTCGCACCGCGTCTCCCAGTCCGTGTTCGACGGCTCCCGGCTCCGGGTCGTCCTCCTGGTGGACGTCCACGACGGCGCTCAGCAGCAGTTCCTGGAGGCGTACGAGCAGCTCTGCAGCCAGGTCGCGTCCGTCCCCGGGCACGTCAGTGACCAGTTGTGCCAGTCGATCGAGAACCCCAGCCAGTGGCTCATCACCAGCGAGTGGGAGAGCGCCCCGCCGTTCCTCACCTGGGTGAACAGCGAGGAGCACGTGCACATGGTGGAGCCGCTGCACAGCTGCGTGCGCGACACCAGGTCGCTGCGCTTCCACGTCGTCCGCGAGACCGGCGGCCCGGCCGCCGACACCGCGCCCGGCCCGCGCACCCTCCAGGCCTCGCCCCGGATCGGCGACGGCGTGACCCGCCACGCGCTCACCTTCACCGTCAAGCCGGGCAGCGAGGAGGCCGTCGCCAAGATCCTCGCCGACTACGAGGCGCCCAACCCGAAGGTCGACGAGACCACCCGGCTGTGCCGCACGTCCCTGTTCATGCACGGCAACCGCGTGGTGCGCGCCATCGAGGTGCGCGGCGACCTGCTCGCGGCGCTGCGCCATGTGGCCCGGCAGCCCGAGGTGCGGGCCGTCGAGGAGGCCATCAACCCGTATCTGGAGCAGGACCGGGACCTCGACGACCCCGAGTCCGCCCGGGTGTTCTTCACACGGGCGGCGCTGCCGGCCGTCCACCATGTGACGGCGGAGCGGGAGGACCCGACGGCGCAGCGGTACGCGCTGTACTACCCGGCCCGGCCCGACCGCGGGATGCGGCTGGCCCAGTTGCTCGCCCAGCAGGACGAGGCGGCCGCGGAGGACCCGCGCAATCCCGTCCTGTGCAGCACGATCTTCCAGCGCGACGACGTCGTCGTACGGCTGATCGACGTGCGCGGCGGTCTCGACGCGGGCGACCCCGCGCTCTCCCTCGGTCTGCTGGACCCGGCGACGGCGGCGGACCTGACGGCCTTCCCCGAGGGCGCCGGCGGTTCGGCGCCGTGGGACGGCGGCCCCACCCGCGTCCTCGACCTCACCCGCATGGAACTCATCACCGACCGCCGCTCGGCCCACGCCTGATCCGTCCGGCACACGGGTCGCGGCGGCCATCCGCACCCCCGTCGACACAGCACACGATCGGAGCAACGTCGTGATCACATCCCGTCCCAGAATCGTGGATCTCAGCGAGGTCGAGCCCAACACCCGGCGCGGCGGCGATCTGCGCGCCATGCTCACGCCCGCCACGGTCAACTCGACCAGCGGCTTCATGGGCGTGGCCATCGTGCAGCCCGGCGACCGCATCGGTGAGCACTACCACCCGTACTCCGAGGAGTTCGTGTACGTCGTCTGCGGGCAGTTGGAGGTCGACCTGGACGGCGAGCCGCACCCGCTGCGGCCCGAGCAGGGGCTGATGATCCCCATCAACATGCGGCACCGCTTCCGCAACGTCGGCAACGTCGAGGCCCGGATCGTCTTCCACCTCGGCCCGCTGGCCCCCACCCCGCCGCTCGGCCACGTCGACACCGAGCAGACCGACGCCGTCCCGGTGGTGGGAGCGTGAACCGGCGCGTGGCGGTCACCGGGATAGGCGTCGTCGCCCCGGGCGGCATCGGGGTCCCCGCGTTCTGGGACCTGCTCTCCCACGGGCGCACCGCGACCCGGGGCATCACCTTCTTCGACCCGTCCGGGCTGCGGTCGCGGATCGCCGCCGAGTGCGACTTCGACCCGGCGGCCCACGGACTGGACGCGGACCAGACCGCCCGCAACGACCGGTACATCCAGTTCGCGCTGGTCGCCGGCGAGGAGGCGGTCCGGGACTCCGGGCTCGACCTGGCCCGGGAGAACCCCTGGCGGGTCGGGGTGTCCCTGGGCACCGCGGTCGGCGGCACCACCCGGCTCGAACACGACTACGTGCTGGTCAGCCACCAGGGGCAGCGCTGGGACGTCGACCACGACCGGGCGGAGCGGCACCTGCACCGCGCGTTCGCGCCCAGCACGCTGGCCTCCACCGTCGCCGAGCGGTTCGAGGCGCGCGGCCCGGTGCAGACCGTGTCGACGGGCTGCACGTCGGGGCTCGACGCGGTCGGCTACGCCTTCCACACGATCGAGGAAGGCCGGGCCGACGTGTGCATAGCGGGCGCCTCCGACTCGCCCATATCGCCGATCACGATGGCCTGCTTCGACGCCATCAAGGCCACGTCCCCGAACAACGACGACCCCGCCCACGCGTCGCGCCCCTTCGACGCCGACCGCAACGGGTTCGTCATGGGCGAGGGCGGCGCGGTCCTGGTCCTGGAGGAGCTGGAGCACGCCCGGGCCCGCGGTGCCCACGTGTACTGCGAGCTCAGCGGCTACGCCACCTTCGGCAACGCCTACCACATGACCGGTCTGACCCGGGAGGGCCTGGAGATGGCCCGCGCCATCGGGGTCGCTCTCGACCACTCCCGGCTGGACGGCACGGCGGTGGACTACGTCAACGCCCACGGCTCGGGCACCCAGCAGAACGACCGGCACGAGACCGCGGCGGTGAAGCGGGCCCTCGGGCAGCACGCCTACGACACGCCCATGAGTTCCATCAAGTCCATGGTGGGCCACTCGCTGGGAGCGATCGGCGCCATCGAGGTCGTCGCCTGTGTGCTGGCCCTGGCCCACCAGGTGGTGCCGCCCACCGCCAACTACGAGACCCCGGACCCCGAGTGCGACCTGGACTACGTCCCGAAGGTCGCCCGCGAGCGCAAGCTGAACACCGTGCTCTCCGTGGGCAGCGGGTTCGGCGGCTTCCAGTCCGCGGTGGTCCTGACGCGGCCGAGAGGGAGGACACGATGAGCGAACCACATCCGCGGCGCGCGGCCGTCACCGGCATCGGTGTGATCGCGCCCAACGGAATCAGCACCGAGTCCTTCTGGAAGTCCACCCAGGAGGGCGTGAGCGTCCTGGACCGGGTCACCCGCGAGGGCTGCGAGCACCTGCCGCTGCGGGTGGCCGGCGAGATCCGCTCCTTCGAGGCGTCGACGGCGGTCGAGGAGCGCTACCTCGTCCAGACCGACCGGTTCACGCACTTCGCGATGGCCGCGGCCGACTTCGCGCTGGAGGACGCCCGCCTCGGCCAGGCCGACACCGCCGGCGAGCCGTTCTCCGTGGGCGTGGTCACCGCGGCCGGCTCCGGCGGCGGCGAGTTCGGCCAGCGGGAGCTGCAGCGGCTGTGGGGCAAGGGCAGCCGCTTCGTCGGGCCGTACCAGTCGATCGCCTGGTTCTACGCCGCGAGTACCGGCCAGATCTCCATCCGCCGCGGCTTCAAGGGCCCCTGCTCGGTGGTCGCGGCCGACGAGGCCGGCGGCCTGGACGGTCTCGCGCACGCGGCGCGGGCCGTGCGGCGCGGCACCGACGTGATCGTGGCCGGGGCGACGGAGGCGCCCCTCGCCCCGTACTCGGTGGTGTGCCAGCTCGGCTACCCGGAGCTGAGCACCGCCGACGACCCGGCGCGCGCCTACCGTCCGTTCACGGAGGCGGCCTGCGGGTTCGTGCCCGCGGAGGGCGGCGCCATGTTCGTCGTGGAGGAGGAGCGCTCGGCGCGGGAGCGGGGTGCGCGGGTGCGGGCCGTCCTGACCGGGCACACGGCGACGTTCACCGGTGCCTCCCGGTGGGAGGCGTCCCGGGAGGGGCTCGCCCAGGCGATCCGCGGTGCCCTGGACGAGGCCGGCTGCGCGCCCGAGGAGATCGACGTGGTCTTCGCCGACGCCCTCGGGGTGCCGGCGGCGGACCGCGCCGAGGCGCTGGCGATCGCCGACGCCCTGGGCGCGCACGGCCGGCGGGTGCCGGTCACCGCGCCGAAGACCGGCATCGGCCGCAGCTTCTGCGCGGCGCCCGTGCTGGACACCGCGGCGGCGGTGCTGGCGATGGAGCACGGCCTGATCCCGCCCACCCCCAACGTTTTCGACATCTGCCATGACCTCGACCTGGTGACCGAACGAGCCCGCGCCGCCGAGGTGCGGTGCGCGCTGGTCCTGGGGCGGGGGCTCATGGGCTCGAACTCGGCGCTGGTGCTGCGGCACGGCGTCGCCGACGCCTCGTGACGGGGCAACGGAGCAAAGGAGAGGAACCTCATGAGTGACCGCATCACCGTCGAAGAGCTGTCCGAGCTGATGAAGAAGGCCGCGGGCATCACCGTGGCGCCGGAGGAGCTGCAGCAGCGGTCCGGGACCGGGTTCGACGCGCTCGGCGTCGACTCGCTCGGGCTGCTGGGCATCGTGGGCGAGCTGGAGAACCGCTACGGCGCGCCGATGCCGCCCGACGCGGAACGCTGCAGGACACCCCGGCAGTTCCTCGACCTCGTCAACAGCGCCCTCCCGGCAGGAGCGTGACATGGCCGGACACACGCAGAACGAGATCGTCATCGCCGCGCCGCTGGACCTGGTCTGGGACATGACCAACGACGTGGCGAACTGGCCTCGGCTGTTCAGCGAGTACGCCTCCGCGGAGATCCTGTCGCAGGAGGGGAACAAGACCACCTTCCGGCTGACCATGCACCCCGACGAGAACGGCACCGTGTGGAGCTGGGTCTCGGAGCGGGAGCCGGACCGCGACGCGCTCAGTGTGAAGGCCCGCCGCGTCGAGACGGGTCCCTTCTCGTACATGAACATCCGGTGGCAGTACGAGGAGGTCCCCCAGGGCACCCGGATGGTGTGGACGCAGGACTTCGAGATGAAGCCCGACGCCCCGGTCGACGACGCCTGGATGACCGACAACATCAACCGGAACTCCAAGGTCCAGCTGGGCCTGATCCGGGACCGCATCGAGAAGGCCGCCGCGGACCGCGGGTCCGTGCCGTCCGTGGCCGACTGAGCCGGCAGCCGGAAGGAGGACAGGAACATGCATCAGGCCCTGATCGTGGCCCGGATGGCTCCCGGGTCGGCGCCGGACATCGCCCAGCTGTTCGAGGAGTCGGACCGTGGAGAGCTGCCCCACCTGGTGGGGGTGTCCCGGCGCAGCCTCTTCCAGTTCGGTGATGTGTACATGCACCTCATCGAGTCGGAGCGGGACCCCGGCCCCGCCATCGCCAAGGTGGCCGGACACCCGCGGTTCCGGGACATCAGCGAGCGGCTGTCGGCGTACGTCAGCGCGTACGACCCCGAGACCTGGCGGTCGCCGAAGGACGCCATGGCGCACTGCTTCTACCGCTGGGAGCGGGACTCCACCGGCTGAGGACGCTCCTCGACCGGTGGTTTGCCCCGAGGGTCTCCCGGGGTGCTCAGCGGGGGACGGTGCAGTCGAACGCGTGCAGGTAGGGGTTGACCGGCCGGATGTCGTCGACGACCAGCCCGGCGTCGGTCAGCCGTCCGACCATGGACTCGGTGGTGTGCTTGGCCCCGCCGACGTTGAGGAGCAGCAGCAGGTCCATGGCGGTGCTGAACCGCATCGAGGGCGTGTCGTCGACGAGGTTCTCGATGACCACGACCCGGGTGCCGGGCCCGCCCGCCCCGATGACGTTGCGCAGGGTGCGGGCCGTGCTGTCGTCGTCCCACTCCAGGATGTTCTTGATGACGTACACGTCCGCCCGGACCGGGATGGCGGCGCGGCAGTCGCCGGGCACGATGGTCATCCGGTCGGCGAGCGCGCCGCCCGGGCGCAGCCGGGGGTCGGCGTTCTCGACCACGCGCGGCAGGTCGAGCAGGGTGCCGCGCAGGGACGGGTACTTCTCCAGCAGGCTCGCCACCACGTGCCCCTGGCCGCCGCCGATGTCGGCGACCGACGCGCAGCCCGACAGGTCGAGGAAGCGCGCGACGTCCTCGGCGGACTGCCGGCTGGAGGTCGTCATGGCCCGGTTGAAGACCTCGGCCGACTCGGGAGCGTCCTCGTTGAGGTAGGTGAAGAACTCCCTGCCGTACAGGTCCTCGACGACGTTGCGGCCGGTGCGGACCGCCTCGTCGAGTCTCGGCCACGCGTCCCACGTCCACGGCTCGGTGCACCACAGGGTGATGTAGCGCAGGCTGTGCGGGTCGTCCTCGCGCAGCAGCCGGGACATCTCGGTGTGGGCGAACCGGCCGTCCGGCTGCTCGGCGAAGACGCCGTAGCAGGACAGGGCCCGCAGCAGGCGCCTGAGCGGGCGGGGTTCGGTCTTCACCGCCGCGGCGAGGTCGTCCACGGCCATGGGGCCGTCCCCGAGCGCGTCGGCGACCCCCAGCCGGGCCGCGGCGCGCAGGGCGGCGGCACACGCCGCCCCGAACACCAACTCCCTCAGGCGCATGGACGGTGGTGGAGCAGTCTCAGCGGTCGTCATGTGCCGCCTTCCTTCCTTCTCGGTTCCACCTTCTCGGTTGCGCGGCCGGCCCGGTCCGGGCGGTCAGCACAGTCCCGCGGGCCGGGAGGCCCGGCAGGAGTTGCGTTCGAAGGTGTTGTCCTTGCCGGTGTCCGTGTTGACGAGGTCCGCCGGGGAGTTGCCGCTCAGCACGTTGTCGCTGATCCGGTTGCGCTCGCTGGGGGTGCCGACGAAGCTCTTGAAGATGACGATGCCGCCGGACAGCGGGGAGGCGCCGGCGTTGTCCCTGACGGTGTTCCGCGTCACCACGGTGTCGTCGACGCCGGTCAGGACGATCCCCGAGCCCTGGAGGGCGTCCAGCCGGGCCGTCTTCGGGCACGACTTGTTGTTCCGCTCGATGCGGTTGCCGCTGACGGTCACGGCGCCGGCCTTCGGCTTGTTCTCGTCGCCGACGACGAAGACGCCCGCGCAGTTGCCGGTGATGCGGTTGTGCTCGACGGTGAGGTTGCGCAGGCGCCGGACCGTGACGCCGATCCGGTTGCCCTCCAGCCGGTTGCGGTCGACGACCGTTCCGCCGGTGTCCGCGGCGCCTTCCTCGGCCGTGACGGTGTTGGCCAGGAACAGGCCCGCGTCGCCGTTCTCCCGGGCGGTGTTGGCGCGGAAGACGCTGCGGCGGGAGTGCTCCTCGGCGATGCCCCAGACGCCGTTCCTCGCCGCGAGCACGTTCCGCACGGTCAGCCTGTCGGTCCACGCGGCCGACACGCCGGTCTTGGCGAAGCCGGTCACCGTCAGGGAGGTGATGGTGACGCCCTCCAGGCGGCGGTCCTTCGTCCCCTCCACGCAGATGCCGTTGCCGGCCTCGGCACAGCCGCCCGCGGCCTTCCCCGCGGCCTTCCCCGCGGCCTTCTTCGGGTCGGTCGGACGGGTGGCGGTCTGGCGGGTGCCGGCCGCCTGAGTGGTACCGGCCGCCTGAGTGGTACCGGCCGCCTGAGTGGTGCCGGATGTCTGGGTCTTACCGGCCGTCTGAGTGGTACCGGCCGCCTGAGTGGTGCCGGCCGGCTGGGCGGTACCAGCTGCCTGAGTGGTACCGGCCGTCTGGGTGGTACCGGATGTCTGACCGGTACCAGCTGCCTGAGTGGTACCGGCCGTCTGGGCGGTACCGGCCGGCTGGGTGGTGCCGCTGCCGCCCGCCGGCTGGGTGGTGGCCGCCGGCCGGGTGGCCGGTTCGAGCACCACGCCGCGGCCCGCGCCGCGCAGCGTCAGTCCCGGTGTGGTCACCCTGACGGACTCGCGGTAGACGCCGGGGGTCACGAGCACGGTGTCGCCCGGTGCGGCGGCGTCCACCGCCTTCTGGATCGACTGCCCCGGGTGGACCACAAGGGTCGCGTGGCCGGACACGGGCGGAGCGGCGCCGAGGCCCGCTCCGACGACCGCCGCGGTGCACGCCAGGTACGCGATATGGCATTTAGTCATATTCCGCACCATATGACCGTATGGTCTGCGGGCAGGCGGGATCGACCATCCGACGGCGTGTCACACCCGGGCGCGCCGGCCCCTCCCGGCGACCGCCCTCACACCGCCGCCCCGGCGACCGCCTCCACCCCCTCCCCGGAGACCGCCCCGGCCGCCACCCCGGCGGCCACCACCCCCGCCGCCTCCTCGGCCGTCTTCTCGGCCGTCTTCTCCGGCCGCTCGAACTGCGTCCGGTACAGCTCCGCGTACCGCCCGTCCGCCGCCAGCAGCTCCCGGTGCGTGCCGCGTTCGACGATCCGGCCGGACTCGACGACCAGGATCAGATCGGCGGACCGCACGGTCGACAGGCGGTGGGCGATGACGACGGCGGTGCGCCCGTCCAGGGCCTCGGCGAGCGCCTCCTGGACGGCCGCCTCGGAGGTGTTGTCGAGGTGGGCGGTCGCCTCGTCGAGGATGACGACGCGCTGGCGGGCCAGCAGCAGCCGGGCGATGGTCATGCGCTGGCGCTCGCCGCCGGAGAGGCGGTAGCCGCGCTCGCCGACGACCGTGTCGAGGCCGTCGGGCAGGGAGCGGACCAGGTCGTCGAGCCGGGCGCGGCGCAACGCGTCCCACAGGTCGTCCTCGCCCGCCTCGGGCCGGGCGAGCAGCAGGTTGGCGCGGACGGTGTCGTGGAAGAGGTGGCCGTCCTGGGTGACCATGCCCAGCGTCTCGCGCAGGGACCGCGCGCTCAGGTCGCGCACGTCGACCCCGCCGACGCGGACGGCACCGGCGTCGACGTCGTACAGGCGCGGCAGGAGCTGGGCGATGGTCGACTTGCCGGCGCCGGAGGAGCCGACGAGGGCGACGGTGTGGCCGGGTTCGGCGCGGAAGGACACGCCGTGCAGGACCTCGGCGCCCCCGCGGGTGTCGAGGGCGGCGACCTCCTCCAGGGAGGCCAGGGAGACCTTGTCGGCGGACGGGTAGCCGAAGCGGACGTCCTCGAAGACGACGGAGACCGGCCCCTCGGGCACCTCGCGGGCGTCCGGTTTCTCCTCGATGAGCGGCTTCAGGTCGAGCACCTCGAAGACGCGCTCGAAGCTGACCAGGGCGCTCATCACCTCCACGCGCGCCCCGGCGAGGGCGGTGAGGGGGGCGTACAGGCGGGTCAGCAGCAGGGCGAGGGCGACGACGGCGCCGGGGTCCAGGGCGCCGTCCAGGGCTAGCCGGCCGCCGAGGCCGTAGACGAGGGCGAGGGCCAGGGCGGAGACGAGGGTGAGGGAGGTGATGAACAGCGACTGGGCCGTCGCCGTGCGGACGCCGATGTCCCGGACGAGCGCGGCGCGCGCCGCGAACTGCGCCGATTCCTGCTCGGGGCGGCCGAAGAGCTTGACCAGGGTGGCGCCGGGCGCGGAGAAGCGCTCGGTCATCCGGGTGCCCATCGCCGCGTTGAGCTCGGCCGCCTCCCGCTGCATGTCCGCCATCCGCCGGCCCATCCGCCGGGCCGGGATCACGAACACCGGCAGCAGGGCCAGGGCGAGCAGGGTGACCTGCCAGGACAGGGTGAGCATGACGGCGAGGGCGAGCAGCAGGGTGACCAGGTTGCCGACCACTCCGGACAGGGTGTTGCTGAAGGCGCGCTGGGCGCCGATCACGTCGTTGTTGAGCCGGGAGACGAGCGCCCCCGTACGCGTGCGGGTGAAGAACGCCACCGGCATCCGCTGCACATGGTCGAAGACGGCCGTGCGCAGGTCGAGGATGAGCCCCTCCCCCAGCGTCGCCGAGAGCTTTCTGCCGAGGACGGCGAGCGCCGCCTCCAGGACCGCGAGGAGCGCGATGAGCAGGGCCAGCCGGACGACGGTGCCGGCGTCGCCGTGCGACACGATCGCGTCGACGACCCGCCCCGCGAGGACGGGGGTGGCGACGGCGAGCAGCGCCGTCACCGCCCCGAGCAGGACGAACAGGGCGATGCGGCGGCGGTGCGGGCGGGCGAAGGCGCCGATGCGGCGCAGCGTCGCCCGATCGAAGGGGCGGCGTTCGTGGCGGGCGTTCATGACGCTGTACAGCTGCGTCCAGGCGGTGGTCTCCATGCTCATACGGACGAACGTAGAACCTCAAGCATCGTTGAGGTCAACATGACGATGTCTCCTCCCCCGCCGCCGTCCACACCGTGGTCACCGCGCGTTGACGTGGGGCGGAGAACCTCTGCAGGTGTGACCGCGACACCGCTCTCCCCAGCGCCCCTCACCCGGGGCCGTACCCCGCGGCGGCCGTCGGCACGCGGACTGCGCCGGGCCCTGTGTCTGCTGCCCCTCGTCCTGGTCGGGGTCGTCGCGGTGCGGCACCGGTCCGTGCTCGCCGAGGGCCTCGCCCAGCTGCGCACGGC
This sequence comes from Streptomyces sp. NPDC059895, assembly GCF_042731035.1. Classification (NCBI taxonomy): domain Bacteria; kingdom Bacillati; phylum Actinomycetota; class Actinomycetes; order Kitasatosporales; family Streptomycetaceae; genus Streptomyces; species Streptomyces sp. NPDC059895. Next base: position 158,895 of record NZ_JBHWKO010000017.1, on the reverse strand, counting down.
CGAGTGGCCCTGGCTGCTGGCCGCGGCCGGGGCGACCTGTCTGACCTGGGTGGCGGCGGCCGTCACCCGGCAGGGCGCGGTCGTCCAGCGGCTGCCCGCGCTGCGGCTGCTGGCCACGCAGTTCGCGGCGGGCGCCGCCAACCACCTGCTGCCGACCGGCCTGGGCGCGAGCGCGGTCAACCTGCGGTTCATGGCCGTGTGCGGGGTGCCACTGGCCCGCTCCTCGGCGGCCCTGGCGCTGTATCTGCTGGCGGAGGGCGTCGCCCGGGTGGGGCTGCTCGCCGCGCTGCTGCTCGCCTTCCCCGGCGCGCTGCGGCTCGGCCCCCTGCTGCCGGCGGGAGCGCTCGGCCCGCTCCTGGCGGTGCTCGGTGCGGCCGCGCTGGTGGCGGCGGGCACGCTCGTCCTCGTACGGCGGCTGCGGTCGGCCGTGTGCGCGTTCCTGCGCACGGCGCTGGGCGAGGCGCGTTCGGTGCACGCGCGTCCGGCGCGGGCACTGGCGCTGTGGGGCGGTTCCCTCGCGTTCCCCGCGCTCCAGGCGGCCGGGCTGGCGGCGGTGGGGCGGTCCCTGGGGCTGCCGGTGCCCGCGACGCACATGGCGGTGGCGTACCTGGCGGCCACGGTGGCGGTGGCGCTCGTCCCCACGCCCGGCGGGATCGGCTCGGTCGAGGCGGCGCTGGTCGTGGCGCTGGTGGCGGTGGGCGGCCCGGCCGCGGTCGCCACGGCCGTGGTCCTCGCCTTCCGCATCGTCACCGTCTGGCTGCCGCTGCTGCCGGGGGCGCTGACCCTCGGGGCGCTGGTGCGGCTGAAGGTGATCTGACCGGCGGACGGCCGGACGGCACCGCGTTCCGGCGGGGCGGCCCGCCCCGGTCGACGGCGGGCACCGGACCCGCCGTCGGGCCCCCTCTCCCCCCACGTGACTGATCACCCGTCAACTATTGCCAGGTAAAGCGTGGTTGGTGAGATCCCAAACGGTGTGTGAGGCGCCACGGCCGCCTCTATAGTGACCGCCGACCGACGCGATCTCCTCTTCCGCTCCGGCCTCCGCCCCGAGGAGGGCTGTTTGTTACTCCACCCTGCCGTCCTGTCCGTTCCCCGGCCCGGGACGAGCGGCTGATGGCCAGAGACGGAGCACGCCCCGCCTACGATCCGGCCGGGCACGACGACGAGCTGCGCGCCGCCCTCCAGGAGGTGCGCACCGGGCGCTGGCTGTCGATGCGCACCCTGCTGGCGCGCACCACGGCGTGGGAGCCGTGGACCCGGCGCACCCAGGTGCTGGGGGCGGCGGCGGCCGGGACCGACGTGGTCCGGGCCTGGCTCGCCGAGGAGCCGGACAGCGTGCCGGCCGCGGTCATGCGGGCCCGGGTCGCCGTCGAGCGGGCGCTGCGGGCGCACCGCGAGCGCCACCGCCGCACCCACGAGCTGTGGATCGAGGCCTGGGACGTGAGCCAGTCGGCCGCCCGGGCCGCCCCGCCGGACCCGGTGCCGTGGGTGTGCCTGCTGGCGCTGGCCCAGCTGGACCGCGAGCAGCTGTGGGAGGAGCACCGGGCGAAGCCGCCGGAGCCGACCCTGCCGGCGGGCCCGTGGGGCCTGCTGGCCGAGGCCGTCGGGCGCGACCCGCACAACCGCGAGGCCCACCACCGCATGCTGCAGTTCCTGTACGCGCAGGCGGCGTCCGCGCGGCTGGCGGAGGCGTCCGGCTTCGCGCAGCTGACCGCCGAGCAGGCCCCGCCGGGCTCCCCCCTGCACCTGTTGCCGCTGTACGTCCGAGTGGAGCGCTACCGGCGCGGCGACGGGCGGGGCGCCGCCCTCGACCTGCACTGGGTGGCCGAGGACGCCACCCGCGAGGCGCTGCGCGCGGACACGTCGTGGTTCGGGCACGCGGACGCCGCGGAGCGTTCCCCGCTCGACCTCAACCACCTGGCCCACGCCCTGTGGGGGGCGCTGCGCTTCACCGACGCCGCCCGGGTGTTCGACGCGATCGGCCCGTACTGCACCCCTGTGCCCTGGACCCACCGCGCCACGGTCCCGGGCGACCCGGGCCAGGCGGTGCAGGTGTTCCTCCAGGCCCGCGCGCGCAGCCGCACGGCGGCGCGCGGCCGGGGCCCCGCCGCCGGCTGACCCGTGGGGCTCCCCGGCCGTCCCGTTCCCCTACACATGTGACCTCGGAGGTCCCCGTATGTCCCGCACACCGGAGCCGCCGGCTCCGACCGCCGTCCCGCGCCCCGACGAGGAGCAGCGGCTGCGCGAGCTCGGCTACCGGCCGGTGCTGGCCCGCCGTATGGGCGGCTTCGGCAACTTCGCGATCAGCTTCTCCGTCATCTCCGTCCTGTCCGGCTGCATGACCCTGTACGGCTTCGGCATGGGCGCGGGCGGCCCCGCCGTGATGCTGTGGGGCTGGGCCGGGGTCGGCCTGTTCGTGCTCTGCGTGGGGCTGGCGCTGGCCGAGGTGACCAGCGCGTACCCGACGTCGGGCGCCCTGTACTACATGGCCGACCGGCTCGGCGGGCGCCGCTGGGGCTGGTACACGGGCTGGCTGAACCTGCTCGGCCTGCTCGGCGCGATCGCCGGCATCGACTACGGCGCCGCCCTGTTCGCGGGGGCCTTCGCCAACCTCCAGTGGGGCTTCGAGCCGACGCCGGGGAAGACGATGCTGATCTTCGTGGCGATCCTGCTGCTGCACGCCGTGCTGAACCTGTTCGGGGTCCGGCTGGTCAGCGTCCTGAACTCGATATCCGTGTGGTGGCACCTGGCGGGCGTGACGCTCATCGTCGGCGCGCTGGCGATCGTGCCCGACCACCACCGGTCGCCGTCCTTCGTCTTCGGGGAGTTCGTCAACGGCACCGGCTGGGACAACCCGGTGTACGTGGCGGCGATCGGCCTGCTGCTCGCCCAGTACACGTTCTCCGGCTACGACGCCTCCGCGCACCTGTCGGAGGAGACCGCCAACGCGTCGGTGTCGGCGGCGCGCGGCATCGTGCGGTCGATCTGGGTGTCCTGGATCGCGGGCTTCGTCCTCCTCGCGGGCCTCACCTTCGCCATCCAGGACTACGCCGCCACCCGGGACACCGCAACCGGCGTACCGCCCGCCCAGATCCTCCTGGACGGCCTCGGCGCCGACGGCGCGAGCGCGCTGCTGCTGGTCGTGATCGTCGCCCAGTTGTTCTGCGGCAACGCCGAGGTCGCCGCGGCCAGCCGCATGGTGTTCGCGTTCAGCCGGGACCGCGCCCTGCCGGGCTCGCACCTGTGGCGCAGGGTCAGCGCCCGCACCCAGACCCCGGTCGCCGCCGTGTGGCTGTCGGTCGCGGTCGCCTGCGTCCTCGCGCTGCCGTCGCTGTACTCGGCGACGGCGTACGGCGCGGTCACCGCCATCAACGTCATCGGCATCACACCGGCGTACGCCATCCCGGTGCTGCTGCGGCTGCGCGCGGGGGACCGTTTCCGGCCGGGTCCGTGGCACCTGGGCCGGTGGAGCAGGCCGATCGGCTGGACGGCGGTGGTGTGGGTGGCGTGTGTGACGGTGCTGTTCTGCCTGCCGCAGTCCTCGCCGGTGACCGCGGACACGATGAACTACGCCTCCGTCGCCCTCGCCGTCGTGCTGGTCCTGGCCACGGTGTGGTGGTTCGTGGCCCGCCGTTCGTACGGAACGCCCGCCACGGCCGCGTACGGCTCGGACCGGGAGCAGGCCGAACTGGCCGAAGGCATCGTCTGAGCGCACCGGCCGCCTGCGAACCGCCGTGCCGGATACGGCAGGATGTGCGGTCGCGCCCGTTCCCGGACGGACGCGACCGCGACATCGCAGAGAAGCCGGCAAGCGAACAGGTGAGAACGTGACGACATTTCACATCCGGCCGTCGGCGGCCCGGACAGGCGCCCGGGCGGGTGGCCCCTCCGCCGCGGAGCGACTTCCCGGAGGCGGCCGGTGAACCGCGCGCTGACGCTCGACGACTGCGTCCTCGCCGGCATCGCCCTGGCGGCGGGCCTGCTGGTGGCGTTCCTCTCCCGCACGCTGCTGCGCTGGCTGGCCAAGCACGCCAAGCGCACCCGCTGGAGCGGCGACGACGTGATCGTGGACGCGCTGCGCACGGTGGTGCCGTGGGCGGCGATCACGGGCGGCGGGGCCGCCGCCGCCGCGGTGCTGCCGCTGACCCGGACGGTGCAGCACACCGTCAACCAGTGCCTCACCGTGCTGCTCATCTTCGTCGTGACGGTGTCGGCGGCCCGGGTGGTCGCCGGACTCGTGCAGTCGGTCACCTCCTCCCGCTCCGGCGTCGCCGGGTCCGCGACGATCTTCGTCAACATCACCCGGGTGCTGGTCCTGGCCATCGGCTTCCTGGTGGTGCTCCAGACCCTCGGCATCTCCATAGCGCCGATGCTCACCGCCCTCGGCGTCGGCGGTCTGGCGGTCGCGCTGGCCCTCCAGGACACCCTGGCCAACCTCTTCGCGGGCATCCACATCCTGGCCTCCAAGACGGTCCAGCCCGGCGACTACATCAAGCTGAGCAGCGGCGAGGAGGGCTACGTCGAGGACATCAACTGGCGCCAGACGACCGTCCGCAACCTCTCCAACAACCTGGTCGTCATCCCCAACGGGCAGCTCGCCAAGACGAACATGACCAACTTCATGCGTCCCGAGCAGCAGCTGACGATCATGGTGCAGGTGGGCGTCGCCTACGACAGCGACCTGGAGCACGTGGAGCGGGTGACGAAGGAGGTCGTCACCGAGGTGATGACGGAGATCACCGGCGCGGTCCCGGACCACGAGCCGGCGGTGCGCTTCCACACCTTCGGCGACTCGCGGATCGGCTTCACCGTCATCCTCGGCGTCGGCGAGTTCAGCGACCAGTACCGGATCAAGCACGAGTTCATCAAGCGCCTGCACCGGCGCTACCGCGCGGAGGGCATCCGCATCCCGGCACCCGCGCGCACCGTGTCGCTCCAGCAGGGTGCGGTGGTCATCCCGCAGCAGCGCACCGGCGGCACCGGCGACGGCATCGCGCCGGACGCCGGCCTGGGCGGCCGGCCGCTCTGAGGAGCGTGGACGCCGGTGGATCGAGCGGGAGCCGGGGGGCGGAGAGTCCTCCGCCCGCCCCGGCCCGCCCCGGCCCGCCCTGATCCCGGCTGCCCCCGCCGACCGGCTGAGCCCGGCTGCCCCCTGCTGACCGGCTGAGCCCGGCTGCCCCGCCGACCGGCTGAGCCCGGCGGACCCGGGCGCGCCGGGCTCGCGGCTCGTCTTGGGTCGCCGTGGGTCGCCGCGTCAGAGGGTCGCCGAGTTGTCGTGGTAGTGCCCGCCGCCGCGGCGGCGCGGGGTGACCTGGGCCGGTGTCACCGGGGTGACCGTCCAGTCCGGGTGGCCGGGCATCCGCGGGGTCCTGGTGCCGTACAGCCAGTCCCGCAGGAAGCCGGTCACGTCCCGGCCCGCGACACGGGAGGCGACGGCGATGTAGTCCTCGGTCGACGCCGAGGAGTCGCGGTACCGCGCCAGGAAGGCCCGCTCGACTGCGTGGAACGCCGCCTCGCCGACCAGTTGCCGCAGGGCGTACAGGACGAGGACGCCACCGAGGTAGCGCTGGCTGTCGAAGAGGTTCGCCGCGTTCGGCGCGGCCACCGGGCCGGAGTCGCGCCGCCACTGGTCGCCGCGCGCGTAGGTGTCCTTCATCCGCGCCTCCAGCCCGGTCAGCCCCAGCGAGTCGGGCCAGCCGCGCCCGTAGCGGTACAGCAGCCCGTAGAAGTCGGCGTGGCCCTCGTTCAGCCACAGGTCGGCCCAGGTGGCGGGGGTGACGCTGTTGCCGAAGTAGGAGTGGACCAGCTCGTGCATCATGTGCGAGCCGATCCGCTGCTCCGGCTGGAGGAGGTAGTCCGGCTTGTAGACGGTCAGGGTCTGGGTCTCCAGGCCGGTGAAGTCGAAGGCGTCGGGGTCGTCGGAGTTGCACGGGAGCAGGCCGTACGTCTCGAAGGGGTACGCCCCGAGCCGTTCCTCGATCCACTCCACCAGCCCCGGGGTGAGGGCCAGCGCGGGTTCGAGCGCCCCGGCCCGCGCCACCGGCACGACGTCCCGCAGCGGCAGCCCGTGCGGACCCCGCCGCTCCTTCAGGACGTACTCCCCGACCGTGATCTGCACCAGCTCGGTGGCCATCGGGGAGCGGGAGCGGTACGTGTACGCCGTGCGGCCGCCCGGCAGGCTCTCCGTGCGCACGAGGACGCCGCTCGCCACGCCCCGCAGGCCGGCGGGGACGGTGAGGCGGAAGGAGAAGTCCGCCTTGTCGCCGGGGTGGTCGTTGCAGGGGAAGACGGTGTGGGCGGAGCGGGGCTGGCAGGCCACCGCGAAACCGTCCGGCGTGGCGATCCAGCCGGTGTGCGGCAGCGCCCGGCGCGGGTCCGCCGTGTACTCCACCCGGACGGTGGGCCGGGCGCCGGCGGGCAGCGTCCGGGCGGGCGTGACACGCAGCTTCTCGTCCGCCCGCTCGTGCGCCGCGGGGCGGCCGGCGACCCGGACGGAGCGTATGTCCAGGCCGAGGGCGTCCAGGGAGAACCGGGTCAGGGCCCGGGCGGTGCGCAGCACCAGGGTCGCCGCGCCTTCGACGAGGCCGGTCGTGGCGTCGTGGCGGAGGTCGAGGTGGTAGGCGAGGACGCGGTAGCCGTCGTTGCCGAGGGCCGGGAAGACGGGGTCGCCGAGGCTCTCCGGGCCCTCGACGCCGTCCGCGGGCCGCTCGCCGGCGCTGCCCGCCGTCGCCGCGTACGCCGGGTCCGACCCGGTCGGGGCCGCGGCGGCGGCGATCAGGGCGGCCGCGGGGGCCGTCACTCTGGTGCGATATCTCATGGTCCGCTTTCGCTCGGGCGGCCGGGGCGTCGGGCCGGCCGCCGTCCCGTCGGATGACGCTGCGCCTCCTTGACCACAGGATCGGCCCAGGAGGTCGCACCGGCAGCCGGAGAACCGCGGGGCGGATGTGAGCGAACCCCTGTCGAGACGGCCCCGGTCACGAGATATCTTGATGTCGAGCAATGTTGCAGACGTGGAGCGGAGCACCCGGTGACTGACTCGACCATCATCTACACACACACTGACGAGGCCCCGGCCCTGGCGACGTATAGCTTCCTGCCGGTGGTCCAGGCGTACGCCTCGCAGGCCGGTGTCGCCGTGGAGACCCGGGACATCTCGCTGGCCGGGCGGATCATCTCCGTGTTCCCGGAGTACCTCACCGAGGACCAGCGCATCCCGGACGCGCTGACGGAGCTGGGCGAGCTCGCCAAGACGCCCGAGGCCAACATCATCAAGCTGCCGAACATCTCGGCGTCGATCCCGCAGCTGAAGGCCGCGGTCGCCGAGCTGCGGGAGCAGGGCTACGCGCTGCCGGACTACCCGGACGAGCCGAAGACCGACGAGGAGCGCGAGATCCGCGCCCGCTACGACAAGGTCAAGGGCTCCGCCGTCAACCCGGTCCTGCGCGAGGGCAACTCCGACCGCCGCGCCCCCGCGTCGGTCAAGAACTACGCCAAGACCCACCCGCACCGCATGGGCGCCTGGTCCTCGGACTCGAAGACCGAGGTGGCGACCATGGGCGAGAACGACTTCCGCTCCACCGAGAAGTCCGCCGTGATCTCCGAGGCGGGCTCGCTGCGGATCGAGCTGGTCGGCGAGGACGGCTCCACCACGGTGCTGCGCGAGTCGGTACCGGTCCTCGCGGGAGAGGTCGTCGACGCCTCCGTGATGCGCGTCGCCGCGCTGCGCGAGTTCCTGGCCGCCCAGGTCGCCCGGGCCAAGGCCGAGGGTGTGCTGTTCTCCGTGCACCTGAAGGCGACGATGATGAAGGTCTCCGACCCGATCGTCTTCGGTCACGTGGTGCGCGCGTTCTTCCCGAAGACCTTCGAGCGGTACGGCGCGACGCTGGCCGCGGCCGGCCTCTCCCCCAACGACGGTCTCGGCGGCATCCTCAAGGGCCTGGAGTCCCTGCCCGAGGGCGACGCGATCAAGGCCTCCTTCGACGCCGAGCTCGCCGAGGGCCCGGCCCTGGCGATGGTCGACTCCGACAAGGGCATCACCAACCTGCACGTGCCGTCCGACGTCATCGTCGACGCCTCCATGCCGGCCATGATCCGCACCTCCGGCCACATGTGGGGCCCGGACGGCCAGGAGGCGGACACCCTCGCGGTGCTGCCGGACTCGTCCTACTCCGGCGTCTACAGGGCCGTCGTCGAGGACTGCAAGGCCAACGGCGCCTACGACCCGTCGACGATGGGCTCCGTCCCGAACGTCGGCCTCATGGCGCAGAAGGCCGAGGAGTACGGCTCCCACGACAAGACCTTCGAGATCCCGGCCGCGGGCACCGTCCGCCTGGTCGACCAGGCCGGAAACGTCGTGATCGAGCAGCCGGTCTCCGAGGGCGACATCTTCCGCGCCTGCCAGACCAAGGACGACCCGATCCGCGACTGGGTCAAGCTGGCCGTCACCCGCGCCCGCGCCACCGGCGACCCGGCGGTCTTCTGGCTGGACGCCACCCGCGCCCACGACGCCAACCTGATCGCCAAGGTCGAGGCCTACCTGCCGGAGCACGACACCGAGGGCCTGGACATCCGCATCCTCGCCCCCGTCGAGGCGACCAAGCTGTCCGTGGAGCGCATCCGCCGCGGCGAGAACACCATCTCCGTCACCGGCAACGTGCTGCGCGACTACCTGACCGACCTCTTCCCGATCCTGGAGCTGGGCACCAGCGCCAAGATGCTGTCGGTCGTCCCGCTGATGGCGGGCGGCGGCCTGTTCGAGACGGGCGCCGGCGGCTCCGCGCCGAAGCACGTCCAGCAGCTGGTCAAGGAGAACTACCTGCGCTGGGACTCCCTCGGCGAGTTCTTCGCGCTCGTGCCCTCCTTCGAGCAGTACGCCGCGGCCACCGGCAACACCCGCGCCAAGGTCCTCGCCGACACCCTCGACCGCGCCACGGCGACCTTCCTCAACGAGGACAAGTCCCCGACCCGTCGCGTCGGTGGCATCGACAACCGCGGCAGCCACTTCTACCTGTCCCTGTACTGGGCGCAGGAGCTGGCGCGGCAGACCGACGACGCGGACCTGGCGAAGGCCTTCGCCCCGCTCGCCGAGACGCTCACCGCGAACGAGCAGAAGATCGTCGAGGAGCTGATCGCCGCCCAGGGCAAGCCGGCCGACATCGGCGGCTACTACCAGCCCGACCCGGCCAAGGCGGCCGCGGTCATGCGCCCGTCGGCCACCTGGAACGAGACGCTCGCGTCCCTGAGCTGACGCCCCGGTGACGGGCCCACGGCCCGTCGACCGCTCCGCCCCGGCCGGGTTCCTCCCGGCCGGGGCGGAGGCGTGCCGGGCACCGGCCGACGGTTGCCGCGGCGGGCCGCGCCGCGCTCGCCCGGGTCAGTTCCCGGAGGCGCAGGGGTCGCAGCAGGAGGAGGCGGGTTCGACGCAGACGGCGACGGTGTCGGTGTTGCCGGTGGGGTCGGGGTCCCTCTCGTTGCCGGTGGCGGTGGCGGTGTTGGCGATCCGGCCGGCCTGGGTGGCCTTGCCCCGCAGCACGAGGGTGGCATGGGCGCCGTCGGCCAGGTCGCCCACGGCCCACCGTCCGGTGGCCGCGTCGTAGCTTCCGGGTGTGCCGTCGGCGGACAGGAAGGCGAGGCCGTCCGGGAGCTGGTCGGTGACGGTGACGCCGGTCGCGCCGTTCGGGCCCGAGTTGCGGACGGTGATGCGGTAGGTGACGGTCTGGCCGACGGTGACGGTGGTCGCGTCGGCCGCCTTCGTCACGGTCAGATCGGCAGCCGGCCTGACCTGCGTGACCTGCTCGCCGGAGGTGGCCGTCAACGGCTGCGGCCTGTCACCGAGGCGGTTCTCGTAGGAGGCGGTGGCGGTGTTGCTGATCTGCTTGCCGCCGCTGGCCCGGTCGATGACGACCCGGTACTCGACGGTGGTGCCGGCGGACAGGGTGTCGGTGTTGGGCAGGCTTCCCCCCTCCCGGCCGGAGGCGCCGTTGCCGAGATGGAAGACGACCGCGTTCGCCCCGGTGTCGTAGTACGCCTGGTCGTCACCTCGGGCGTCGCTCTTCGCTCCGGCGTTCGGGCCGTCGACGATGCGCAGGGAGCCGGGCACGTACGTCGTGCCCGCCGGGACGCCGTCGGTCAGGACGAGGTTCTCGGCCGCGCCGCCGCCCTCGTTCCTGGCGGTGACGCGGTAGGTGACGACGTCGCCCACCTCCAGCGGCCCTGCCGGGATCGCGGCCTTGTCGAGCACCACATGGGGAGCGGTGCCGAAGAAGATGCCGTCCAGGAAGTTGCCGATGCCCCGGTTGCCGCCGGCGGCGGAGACGGAGCGGAAGGCGAAGCGCGTCAGCCTCTGTCCGCTCGGCACGGTGTAGGTGCCCGTGTAGAAGCCCCAGGCGGTGTTGCCGTCGGTGAACCGCCTCTGCTCCACCAGGGAGCCCGGCGCGCCGATGTCCAGGGCCATGGTGTCCTCCCCCTGACGGCCCCGGTGATACAGCCGCCAGTACAGCGTGGCACCGGGGGTGGTCGGCAGGTCCTGGTAGAGCGTGGAGACCTCGTTCGCGTTGAGCTCGGCGAACTGGGCGCCCTCGGCGGCCGGCACCCCGTTGAAGCCCGACCGCCACAGCTCGACCCGGTGGTCGGAGGCGGTGGTGAGCCAGCCCGGGACCCACTTGGGCGCCTGCGTCTGCGACGCGTCCGGCAGGATCTCGTAGTTGGTGACGGCGGGCTCTTCGAAACTGCCGTTGACCAGGGCGACCTTGAGCGGAGCGGCAGGAGGTGTGGTCATGGTTCTTCCCCTCGCGTGGACACTGCTGGAACGCACCGCCGACCGGTCTCACACCCTGCGGGCCGTGGCGCTGCCGGAACGTCCGGTAGCGCATCGCAATCGGGTGAACACGTAAAGCGACGAGCGATACGGTTCGGCCAACCCTGCGCGGCGGGTTTGGCCGACCCGTCCCCCGGACGGCCCTCGCCGCGCCGCCGCCCCTGCCGGGTCGGCGCGCCGCTCCCGCCCCACACGCCCCGGAGCTCTCTCCCGCCTCCCCCGTCCTGGCCGGAAGTCCCCGTCGGCTTCCTCGCGCTCACCCTCCCTCACGGTGATGTGACCGCCCGCCGGTTGACGCTCACGGTGCTTCGTCGGCGGACGGATCGCGGCTTCGGCGGTGCGAGCGCCGGGTGGTCTCGGGTGGTCCAGCCGTCGGCGCCGCCCGGGCCGGCGGGAGCGACAGCCGCCGTGTGGCGCCATGAGACGGTGATCAGGCACGACGCCACCGACACCACCCCGGGAGCAGCCCGATGACACCTGCCGCACCGCCCTCCCCCTTCGCCCTCCTCCCCGGAGCCACCCGCTCGCCGGTGATCCTGCACATGCCGCACTCGGCACGGGAGATACCGGCCGAGGTGCGCACGGGCATCGTGCTGGACGACGCGGCGCTGGAACGGGAGCTGGACCACATCACCGACGCGCACACCGCGGAGATCGCCGAGCGGGCGGCGCGGCTGGCGGGGGTGGCACCGTGGCGGTTCGTCAACGGGCTGTCGCGGCTGGTCGTCGACCCGGAGCGGTTCCCGGACGAGCGGGAGGAGATGCTCGCGGTCGGCATGGGCGCGGTGTACACGCGGACCACGCACCGGGAGGCGCTGCGGGCCGCGGACGTCGACCCCGAGCCGCTGGTAGAGCGCTACTTCCGGCCCTACGCCCAGGCCATGACGGACGCCGTCGCCGGTCGGCTGGCGGCCGTCGGGCGGGCCGTGATCATCGATGTGCACTCCTACCCCACCGAGCCGCTGCCCTACGAACTGCACGGCGCGGGCCCGCGACCGCCCGTCTGCCTGGGCACGGACTCCTTCCACACCCCGCCGGAGCTGCTCGCCGCCGCGCGCAAGGCGTTCGCCGAGGTCGGGGAGACGGGGCTGGACAGCCCGTTCGCCGGGACGTACGTGCCGCTGGAGCACTACGGGAGGGAGCCGCGGGTGTCCGCGCTGATGGTGGAGATCCGGCGGGACACCTACATGACGGAGCCGGGCGGCCCCGCCGGGGCGGGGCTGGAGCGGCTCGCCTCTGCGCTGGCGGGACTCGTCGACGCCGTGTACGGCTGACCGGCCAAACGGCGGCGGAGCGGCTCAGGCGCGCAGCCACTCCGTGACGACCACCTCCCCGCCGGTGCGCAGGCGCAGCGCGAAGGGACCGGCGGGCGGGGCGTCGCTGGTGAAGCGGCCCATGTCGTCGGCGGTGAGGGCCGCGCCGGAGCGGGGCCCGTCGAGGACCTCGATGGAGGCCGGCTGGGGCGGCAGCAGCTGGCCCATCAGCCCGTGCACGGTCACCTCGACGTCGACGGTCAGGCCGCCGGAGTGGAAGGTGAGCATCCGCGGCACGTCCACGGCGCCCCGGACCGGGATGGCGTCGACCAGCGAGTCGAAGGTCAGCTCGGCGATCCTGGCGTCGAGGTCGTGCAGCGCGTAGGCCTCGACGGCGAGCTGCCGCAGCTCGGCCGGGACCGGGTCGAGGATGGCCGCGGCCTCGCGCAGCTCCTCCTCCAGACCGCCGTGGTCGAACTCCTCGTCGTCGAAGGCGGCGGCGTCGGTCCCGCCGTCCGTGCCGTCGGAGTCGCCCGTGCCGTCGGGGCCGGCGTCCGCGGCGTCGATGCCGTCCCTGTCGTTCATGTCGTCCACGTCGTCCATGCCGTTCACAGTGCTCCCCGTGCGTCGAGTCGGGCGCGCAGGCGGCGCAGGCATCGCTGGCGCATCGGTCCGATGCTGCCCACCGCGATGCCCAGTGCGGCCGACACCTCCTGGTAGCTGGGCGGCGGCGAGGAGATCAGTACCCGCAGCAACTGCCGGCAGCGCTCACCGAGCGCCTCGAACTCCTGCCAGAGGCGGCGGACGCGCTCGCTCTGCGCGGCCGCCTCCTCCGAGTCCAGCACCGACTGCTCCGGCGTGCGCTCCTCGCTGACGCGGTCGAGCAGCTGAGGGTCGTCCGTCGGGGTCAGCCGGCGCAGGCTCTTGATCACTTTCAGGCACTCGTTGCGCGCGGTGCTCGCCAGCCAGGAACCCGCCTTGTCCGGCTCACGGATCCGGCCCAGGTGCTGGGCGAAGCGGAACCACGCGGTCTGGTAGACCTCGTGCCCGTCGGCCTCGGAGAGCCGGTGCGCGCGCACGACGGACCACACCAGCGGGCTCAGCCCCTCCACCAGCGCCTTCCAGGCCGCCGTGTCACCGTCGACGGCGGCCTGGACGAGTGCGCCGACTTCGTTACGGTCCACGGTCCCACCCCTCGTGTACGGCCTGTCATCGTACGCCGTGGTGGGTGCGGTGTCGGACCTCATGCCGGCCTCACGCCGTGGGAGCGAGCTGCGCGACCGGCGCGGGACGCCAGGTCGGCGGGCGCAGCACCGGTACGTGGGAGCCGCGCACCTCGGCGAAGTCGGTGGGGGCGGCGAGCAGTCGACGCGCGGCCGCGCGCGGGTCGGTCTCGCCGTGTGCCGTCATGTGCGCCGCCACCAGCCCCGCCACGACAGGCGTCGCGAACGACGTGCCGCTCCAGGAGGCGAGTCCCTCGAACATGACCTGGTCGGGCTTGCCCGAGGTGGCCGCCCGCTCCTCGCTGAGCACGCCGGTGTGGCGCGGCGACCGGCAGGGGCAGGGGTAGGTGAAGCCGTAGCGGCAGTCGTCGTACGTGGAGTGCTGGTAGACGTACGGGACGGGGCTGTCGAAGCCCGTGAGGGCGCTGACCAGGCGCTCGCCGGGGGCGAAGACCCGCACCCAGGGGCCGTGGTTGCTGAAGCAGGCGCCGAACTCGCCGTCGCCGCGCAGCGCGCCGACCGAGAGGACCGCGTCGGCGTACTCGGGCTGGGCGGCGTAGGCGGCGGGCCAGAACGGGGTGGCGCTGGCGTTGTTGCCGGCGGCCGCGACCAGCAGGGTGGGGCGGGTGCGCAGTTCCTCCATGAAGGCGGCGACGCCGAGCAGGCCGTCAGCGCGGCCGTTGGAGGTGCCGGCGGACAGGCTGATGATGTCGGGCCAGCCGCCCTGCTCCACGGCTTCGAAGAGCTTGTCGCCGAATTCGTCCTCGAGGACGGCGCCCGCGTCGTTGAGGGTGCCCCGCACGGTGACGTCGGTGTTCGGGGCGACGGCGGCGACCAGTCCGGCGATGAAGGTGCCGTGGCCGACGTACTGCTGGAGGGTGCCGTGCTCGTCCGTCTCCCTGATCTGCGCGTCGCCGTCGGTGTGGGCGAGCGGGGGGTAGGAGCGGTAGTCGTGCATCAGGCCGGTGTCGATGACGAGGACGCCCACCGCGCCGGCGGGGTCGTGGGCGGTCTGTGCCGCGGCCGGGTTGGGCGGCTCGGCGGTGGGGACCGGCTCGTCGCCGGGGCAGGCGTTGACGGCGATGGACACCACGTGGTTGCGGCTGACGAGCCGGCGGCCCGCCCGGTCCTCGGCGCCGCGCAGGGCGCGCAGGGCGCCGGCGACGGCGCGGTCGGTACCGGGCGCGCCCTCGCCGGGGTCGGCGACGCGGATGCGGGTGATGCCCGAACGGTTGGCCTGCGGGCCGGAACGGCGGACGTGGTCGGGGACCAGGCCGGGCGCCTCGGTGAAGTGGGCGCGGACGGCGTCCTCGACGACCTGGGCCTCCTCGCCGTCGCGGGCCAGGACGACGCCCTTCTCGTAGATGAACTCGGCGGAGTCGTCGGGTCCCATCGCCAGGGGGACGCCCGGCAGGGCGCGCTGGATCTGGCCGAACTGCTCGTGGAATCGCTGTGGTGCCATGGCGTGTCCTCCCCTGAGACCAGTGGTCGTCAGTCAGAGCCGCGGGGCCGTCGTCTGATACAGGTGGTGCGACGACAGGGAGGGGTGGTGCGGTTGCGATCGCACGCCCCCGCGCACGCTCCCCGGCGCACCGAACCCGTTGATGTGCCTTCCGCTTGGTGCGACCTGATACGCCGCCGCCCCTGTGGGACGGACAACCGGGGCCACTACCATCCATGGAGTGACAGCGGGAAACGACACGGTTCTCGAACTGCTGCCGATGGTGTTCGCCGCCCCCAACGACGCGCTGGCGCGGGCGGAGGGCGTGCTCGACACCGATCCGACACCGTTGCGCGCCTCCGTCGCCCATCAGGTGATCGGTATCTGGCAGCGGGACTGGGGCGACATGCGGCTCGCCCTGGACCACCTGCGGCGCGCCCGCGCCCTGGCCGCCCGCGCGGACTCCGCCGAACGCGAGGCGGACGTCCTGGCCACGCTCGGGGTGGCGCTGGTGCACGCCGGCCGCACCCGGCAGGGGCTCGCCGCGTTCGAGCGGGGCGTCGGACGCGGAACGGGCCACACCCGCGCGCGCGTGCTGTACCGGCGGGCCTACTCCTGGTGGGTGCTGGGCCACCACCGCGAGGCGCTGGAGGACGTACGCCGGGCCGTCCCCGTGCTGCGGCAGGCGGACGACGTCATCTGGACCGCGCGCGCCCTCACCCTGCGCGCCACCGTCCACCTCGCGCTCGGGGCGATCAAGCAGGCCGACGCGGACTTCACGGCGGCCGAGGCACTGTGGGACACCACCGGGCAGGAGCACGACAAGGCGGACGCGGTGGAGAGCCGGGGCCTGGCCGCGTTCCGGTCCGGGGACGTCCCGGCGGCGCTGCGGCTGCTGGACGAGGCCGAGGAGCGGTACGCCAAGCTCGGCACCCCCACCTTCATGCTCAACATCCGGCGCTGCGAGGTCCTGATGGCGGCCGGTCTCGCGCCCGAGGCGCTGGCCGAGGCGGACGCCGCGATCGCGGTCCTCGACGGCATCGGCGGGCAGTCCACGCGCAAGGCGGAGCTGCTGCTGGCCGCGGCGCGGGCCGCGCGGCTGGCGGGTGACCCGGGGACGGCGACCGCGCGGGCGGCGCTGGCCGTACGGCTCTTCGCCGGGCAGCGGCGCACGTGGTGGGAGGCGCACGCCCAACTGGTGCTGATCGAGGCGCGGGTCGCCACCGGACGCGGGTCGGGACGGCTGGTGGCGGAGGCGGTCCGGGTGGCGGAGCGGCTGTCGGGGTTCGGGGCGCCCGCGGCGCCGGAGGCGTGGCTGCTGGCCGGCCGGATCGCGCTGGACCTGGACTGGACGGCGGACGCCGAACGGTATCTGGCGGTCGCCGCGCGCAGCCGGCGCAGCGGGCCGCCGCTGGCGCGGATGACGGGCTGGGCGGCGCAGGCGCTGTGGGCGCGGGCTACCGGGTCGCAGCGGGGCGTCCTGGAGGCGTGCCGGCGCGGACTGGACGTGCTGGACGACCACCGTACGACGCTGGGCGCCTCGGAGCTGCGCGCCCGGGCCACGGCGCAGGGAGCCGAACTCGCCGCGCTCGCCCAGCAGGTGAGCCTGGAGCGGGGCGGACCGCGGCAGCTGCTGGTGTGGAGCGAGCGGTGGCGGGCCACGGTGCTGTCGGCGCCGCCCACCCGGCCGCCCGCCGACCCCGCGCTGCTCAGCGGGCTGACGGCGTTCCGGGAGATCGCCGCGCGCGCGGAGAGCGCGCGGATGGACGGCCGTCCGGTGCCGGCCCTGGAGCGGGAGCAGCGGCGCCTGGAGCGGGAGGTCCGCTCCCGCACCCTGCACATCCGCGGGGACGCGCCCGGCGACGGCCACCGCTTCGACGTCGGCCGGCTGCTGGAGCGGCTCGGCGACGGGCGGCTGGTCGAACTCGCCGTCCTGGACGGGCGGGTGCAGATCCTGCTGTGCGGGGACGGACGGGTCCGGCGGTTCACGGGCGGGCCGCTCGCCGAGGCCGAGCGGGAGGCCGAGCACGTCCAGGCCGCGCTGCGGCGGCTCGCCCACCCCCGGGCGGAGGGCCGGCTGCCGGTGGTGGAGGCGATGGGGCGGCGGCTGGAGGAGCTGCTGCTCGGGGAGGCCGCGGGCCGGCTGGGCTCCGGCCCGGTGGTGGTGGTGCCGCCGGCCCGGCTGCACCGCGTCCCGTGGGCGCTGCTGCCGTCGCTGCGGGAGCGGGTGCTCAGCGTGTCGCCGTCGGCGAGCAGCTGGCTGCGCGCCCGGGAGACCGAGCCGCCGCCGGGCGGCCGGCACGTCCTGGTGCGCGGTCCGGGCCTGGCGACCGGCGGGGCGGAGGTGCCGGAGGTCGCCGGGCGGTACGGCAGGCCGACGGTGCTGGAGCAGGCGGACGCGCGCGTGCCCCGCGTCCTGGAGGAACTGGACGGCGCGGCCCTCGCCCACCTCGCGGCGCACGGCACCTTCCGCGCCGACAGCCCCCTGTTCTCGTCGCTGCGGATGGCCGACGGCCCGCTGATCGTCCACGACTTCGAACGCCTCGCCCGCAGCCCGTACCGCATCATCCTCTCCAGCTGCGACACCGCCCGCATGGCCTCGGTCGGCGCCGACGAACTCCTCGGCCTGGTCACGGCGTTGCTGCCGCTGGGCACGGCGGGGGTGGTGGCGAGCAGCGCGCCGGTGAACGACGAGGCGGTGGTGGTGCTGATGCTGGCCCTGCACAAGGGCCTCAGCGGTGGCCTGTCGCTGGCGGAGGCGCTGCGCGACGCCCGTGCGGCGCTGCCGGGGGACGCGTCGCACCGGGCGACGGGATGGGCGTTCACGGCGTTCGGGGCGGCCTGAGGTCCCTCGGCGCGAGCCCGCCCGCCGGTCAGGCCGGCTGCCGGCGCTCCGGTTCCACCAGCCACGGCAGCGCCTGCCGGTCGCTCGCGCCCAGGCGGGTGTAGGCGCCGTAGAGGTGGTTGCCGACGGTGCGGACGGAGAGGGTGAGCCGCTCCGCGATCTGCCGGTTGCTCAGACCGGCCGCCGCCAGGGTGACGATCTGCCTTTGCCGGGCGGTGAGTTCACCGAGGACGAGGCCGGACAGGGCCGGGGTGCGGGCGCCCTGGCAGCGGCGGGCCAGGGCGACGGCACGGGTACGGGCGGTGCGGGCCGCGCGGGGGTCGCGGTGGGCACCCACGGCCTGGGCGTACGCCTCCGCGGCGAACAGCAGGAAGCCTCGTTCCTCCAGTTCCCGGGCGACCTCGTCGAGAGCGGGTCCGTCGGATCGGGCGAGCGCGTCCGCGTGGCGTGCGAGAACACCGCCGGCCGGGAGGTGGGGCAGGGCCCGCTCGGGGGCACCGAGGCGTACGGCGTCGTAGGCGGCGTAGGGATCGCCCGCGGGGCTCGTGAGGCGGCGGCCGTGACCGGTGTCGGGGCGGTGCGGGGCATCGGGGCCGTGCGGGGCGTCCGGGCCGTGCGGCGCGCCGGAGCCGAGGGGATCGACGCCGTGCGGGACTTCGGGACCGTACGGGACATCGGGACCGTACGGGACGGCCGAGCCGGCCGGAACGCCAGGGCCGTACGGGGCACCTGTGCTGTACGGGGCATCGGGGCCGTACAGGGCGCCCGGGGCGGCCTCCTCGCCCGAGTGGAGGGCGGTCAGGGCGAGTTGGCGGCGGCATGCGTCGTGGTCGGGCGTGCCGGCCAGGCCCTCCCTCGCCCAGGCCGCCGCCTCGCGCAGTTCGCCGCGCAGCCGGGCGAACCGCGCGCGGACGGCCGCGTACGGCGGCGGGACCGGCTCCCCCTCCGCCACCAGCCACTCCCCCACCGGCGTGGGCGTCGTGCGGACGTCCAGCCGGGCGATACGGCGTGTCAGGCCGGCGGCCTCCGCGTCGAGGGCCGGGCCGAGCGGCGCCCGCGCGGCGGACAGGCGGCGGGCCCGCAGCCGGCCGGCGGCGGCGCGGAGCAGGGGGCCGTGCAGGGGCTGGGCGAGGCGGACGGCCGTGTCGTCGTCGGCGTGGACCAGGCCGTCGGACTCCAGACGTTCGAGGACGTGCAGATCGAGGTCGTCGACGCGGACCGGCAGCGGCTCGGCGAAGGCGAGGCGGTCGAGCGTCTCCCGTTCGTCGGGGCAGGAGCGGGTCAGGACGGGCGCGGCGCGTTCGCGCAGGACGGGGGTGAGCGGGAGCCGGCCGCGCCACCTCCCCTCGCCGTCCGGGGACCGGGTCAGCAGGTCCTGTTCGCGCAGCGCGTCCAGCAGGTCGCGCAGCAGGCGCAGGTCGCCCCCGGACAGGTGGTGCAGGCGGTTGAGGGTGAGGGGCTCCAGGGGGACGCCGGCGGCCTCGGCCAGCAGAAGGGCGGTCTCCTCGCGGGGCAGCGGCTCCAGGGCGAGGCGGGGCAGGAGTTCGTCCGTCCGCAGCCGGGTCACCGCGCCGGGCGCCGGGGCGCCGTCCGTGACGAGGACGAGCAGGCGGGTGCGGCCCTGGACGGCCAGTTGGTGGACGAGGGCGGCGGAGGAGTCGTCGAGGAGGTGGGCGTCGTCGACCAGCAGCAGCCGTACGCCGGACAGGAGCTGGACGGCCCGGTGCAGGGTGACGTCCTCGGGCAGGAGATGGGCGAAGGCGGCGAACGCGGTGCCCCGCGTCCCGGGGGTGCCGGCCACGCGTACGCAGTCCGTGCCGCGGACCGCCTCGGCGGCCAGCCGGGTGCGGCCGCAGCCGGCCGGTCCGGTCACCACGATGCCGGGCCGGCCGGCCGCCGACGAACGCCGGACCAGCTCCAGTTCCTCCTCGCGGCCGGTGAACGTCCACGGCGCCGGCGGCGACACCGGCACGAACGGCGGCAGAGCGGGCGAGGCGGCCGGCGGGCGGGCCGGCGGGAAGCGCGGCGGGAGGACCGTCGAGGGGACCGGCGCGAGGTCCGGCGAGGAGGACGGCCGGGGGGTGCGGGCGGCGCGTACGGAAGTCGTCACATCCACAGGAGTCCGCCTACTCATTCCTGATACAGGGCGACTTGAGTAGGCCCCGACTCAGGCCCCCGGGCGGTCTCCGGGGCACTCTGGAACCCATGACCGCCCGTTACTGCTCGCTCGTGCAGCAGCCGGCCCCCGCGTTCGCCCCGGGGCTGGCCGCCGAGCGGGTCGGTGCGCTCATGAGCGGACGCCGGATGTGGGTCAACGGCACCGTGCTGCATTACTACTTCTTCGACGGCGACACCGACGGATCCGTGATCCCGGTCCCCGGATCCGGTGGCACCCGGCGGGTCTCGTGGGTCGGCGGCCACGACCAGCGGGACGTGGTGCGCGACTGCTTCCGCGAGTGGCGGGACCTCGGCATCGGCATCGGGTTCGCCGAGGTCCTCGACCGCTCGGAGGCCGAACTGCGCATAGGCTTCCAGCAGGGCGACGGCTCCTGGTCGACCGTGGGCCGGGACGCGCTGCTGCCGGGCCTCCACGAGCGCACCATGAACTTCGGGTGGGACCTGTCCGCGCCCGGGGAGCGCGCGACGGCCCTGCACGAGATCGGGCACGCGCTCGGCATGCAGCACGAGCACCAGAGCCCGTTCGCCGGCATCCACTGGGACGACGAGGCCGTGTACGCCGATCTGGCGGGCCCGCCCAACTTCTGGAGCCGGGACCGCACCTTCTTCAACATCCTGCGCAAGCTGGACCCCGCCGAGGTCAACGGCTCGGTGTGGGACCCGCAGTCCGTCATGGAGTACCCGTTCGCGGCGGGGCTGATCCTGGAGCCCGAGCAGTTCCGCGGGGGCGTGCACACCCCCGGCGGGCTGTCCGCCCTGGACAAGGAGTTCGCGCTCCGCTGGTACCCGCCGCTCGACACGCCCCGGCCGCCCGCGCTGACGCCGTTCCGTTCGGTCGTGTTGTCGCTGGGCCCCGGCGAGCAGGCCGACTTCACCGTCGAGCCGCCGGAGACCCGCGAGTACAACGTGGGTACCTTCGGCGCCGGCGACTGTGTCGTCGTGGTCTTCGAGGAACGCGACGGCGAGCCCCGCTTCCTCGCGGGACGGGACGACGGCGGCACCGAGCACAACGCCACCATCAGGGCCCGACTCGTCCGGGGCCGCCGCTACTTCGTCCGCGTCCGCCTGTACTCCGGCTGGGGGTCGGGCGAGACGGCCGTCATGTGCTGGTGACAGCACGGCCCGCGGCCACGCGGGCACACCGACCAGTCCGGCGCCGGGGGATGGGCCGGGCGACGTCGCCTTCGGGGGAGGGAGACGTCGCCCGGCCCGCATATGCGCGGCGGGTCCGGCGCGGTCCCCGGTAGTTTGTCAGAGACATGATAGGTGCGATCGGGAGCGCGACCCCCATACCGCGTGCGGGGCGCACAGGGGGTGCGGGGCGCGAGCGGGGCGTCGGCATCGCCGCTGTCCACCGTCGGAGCCACCGCCGTTCGACAGCCGCGCCACCGCCGTTCGACAGCCGCGCCACCGCCGTACGACGGCCGCGCCGCCACTGTTCGACGGCCGTGACGACCCAACCCTCGCCCCAGTATTCTTACTTACTGGTAAGTCACATCGGGAGAGTAGAGGGCCGTGTCGCTCAGTGACAAGGTGTCTACCTGATCCGTGTCATCCGCACCGAGCCCGTGCTGCGCGCCGTCCGGCTCCAGGCGCACGACGACGCGCTGCCCGTCCTCGGTGAACTCCTCGCCCGCCGATCCGCCGCAGACCCCGACGACCTACGGGTCAAAGGAGTGCGGTCAGGGCCGGTCGGCCTGCGGCCGCGTGCCCGGGGTGGGGGTGACGGGGGCCGGGGTGGGGGTGACGGGGGTGGTGCGGGTGGAGTGGGTGGCGTGAGCGGAGTGGGTGGCATGGGTGGCCCAGTCCAGGATCTGGACGGCGGCTCCGGCGGCCTCCAGGCCCTGGCAGCGGGCGTGATGGCGGCGGTTGACGGCGTCGAGGTCGAGGTGGCCGCCGAAGGCGGGGTGGGCGGCCAGGCGACGGGCGTAGGCCCACAGGGCGGGGTGGTCGGCGACGCGGTGCACGGCGCCCGCGTCCAGGTGGTGGCGGTGCACGGTGTCCAACTGGACCAGCGTCACCCACAACTCGACGTCGGCGGCGGTGATCCGGTCGCTGATGAGGTACGGCTGCGCGGCGAGCCCTCGCTCCAGCACGCCCAGTGTGTCGAGCAGCGTGTCGAGCGCGGCGGCGCGTTCCGCCTCGCCGGCCCCGGCCGCTCCGGCGCGCTGGGCCGCCTCCTCCACACCCTGCGCGCACATCCGCTCCACGGCGTCGATCTCCGACTCGCGGCCGCACGGGTACAGCGCGATGCGTCCGCCGCCGAAGTGCCGGGCCAGGTCACGGGCGATGTCGGGGCCGTAGGTGGAGACGATGCGTCCGGACCAGTCGTCGCTGAGGACCGGCGCGAGGGCGGGTCCGGTGTAGCGGTGGGCGCTGGCGTCGTAGAGCGGTCGCAGCGCGGAGTGGCCGCCGTCGGGACAGTCGGGGACGGCGGGCAGGAAGGTCACCGGACAGGCCCGGTCCAGGCCGAGCAGGCTGTGGGTGACGGCGATGCGCAGGCCGTCGGGGTCGGCCGTTGACAGGTGGAGGCGGTAGCGGCGCGGCACCGCGTAGTGGCCGCTGCGCGCGTCGCGGCCGATGCGCCCGCGGAAGGCGGGGACGGGGCGGGCGGAGGTGTGGGCGGGCGAGTGGGCGGGGTGAGTGGACGCGTGGGTGGGGTCGGTGGTCAGCGGTGTGGAGGACATGGCTCTCCCTGGGGCGGGCGCGCGGACGGACGCGCGGCGGATGCGACGGCTTGCGGGAGGGCGCGGCCCTGTCCGTGCGCGCCTCGGCGGGCGGTGCCCTGGGCACGGCCGGTCGGCTCGGCGCGGCTACGGGCCGGTTCAGCCCTGGATGTCGATCGCGCTGCAGACGCGCAGCAGATCGATGTGACGGCGGGAGGTGAGAAGGGGCGACGACCATGCCGTGCGGCTCGCTCGGCTGGCGAACGGCTCAAGGCGCCCCATGTATCCCTACCTGTTCACTAGGATTCCCGCCACCGAGTGTCGATCGGCCTCCGGTCTGCGTCAAGAGGGCGTCCACGGAGTGAAGGGGTCACTTCGGCGCTCCGCCGCTCGGACGCGCCGGGCGTGAGCCCGCCCACCGCCTCACCTCACCGGGCCGCGCTTCTCATCCGTCTACAGCCGTTGCCGCCTCTCTTCGCTCGGCGTCACGACGGTCAGCCGCTCCGACTGCCGCACAGTCAACTGCCTCGGAGCAGACTCCGGCTCGCAGCTCCGCCCATACCCGTTTGCCCCACGGGAGCGGATCGGTGCCCCAGTCCTCGGCCAGTTCCTCGACGAGCGCGAGACCTCGCCCGCTCTCGTCCTCGGCGCCAGGCCGCCGGGGCTCCGGGTGAGCCCTGGACCTGTCCACGACACCGATGCGCACCCGCGCCGTATCCGGCCGAGTGACCGTGACACGAAGGGAACGGCTCCGTGCGTGCCGGACCGCGTTGGACACCAGCTCGGAGACGATGAGGGAGCTGTCATCGGCAAGTTCGTCCAGCCCCCAGGCCGCCAGCGCGACGCGCACGAGGCGCCGGGCCGCGCCCGCGCTCTCGGGCTCGCGCGGCAGAGTCTCGCTGTACCCGGGGTAGCCGGTGGGACGCGACCGCGTCGTAGGTTGCGGCATGTCGGTCTGCTCTTTCAGATCGGCCAAGCCCCGGGGCCGTTCGCGCGGTCGCCGGGGCGCTGTCCGTTCATGGAAGCGACTTGCCAGGGACGCCAACAGGGACACAACGTCCCACTTTGAGCACGCTATTCACTGACGCCCAGGAACTCCGCCAATGGCCGCAGTCCCGGCGGCCGGTTGGGAAGCGCCCACAGGTCGCGCACGATGGCCACGGCCAACGTGTGGTGCTGCATCCACGTCGGTGCTACCCGGCGCAGAGACTCCAAGGTCTTCACCGCTCCGGCCGCATCCCCGATATCGGTGTGGGCTCGGGCCACGTCCAGCAGCAGCCATGTCCGCCAGGACGGCGGGGTGTCCTTGCCCAGCCGCAATCCCTTGGCCAGCGTCAGGGCGTCTTGCGGATGCCCGTACTGAACAGCGAGACGGACGCGCTCGATGCGCACCGATGACGGGCTGAAAACGCTCACCATGCGATGATCGCCTCCGTCGGGCAGCTTGGAGACGTGGGCCGCCTTCCTTTCCGCCGCTTCCATCATCGCCGCCGCACGCTCGTAGTCACCACTCCGCGCGGCGGACGTTGCGGCGCTCATGGTCAGCGCGCCCCACACCTTCAGGCCGTCGGCCGTCTCGGTCAGGCCTGCGTCCGCCATGTCGGAAGCGACACGGAGCGCGATCCCCAGGGCGTCCTCAAGGCGCCCTTGCCGCTGGTAAGTCCACGCCGTGGAGTTGACGATCATCGGAAGAAGCAGCGGATCGGAGGACTGTTCCGCAGCCTCTATGGCACGCTCGAGGCTCGTCAAGGCGAGATCGGTCTTCGCCATGCGCACAGCGACGTGGCCGGCGAGTTGAAGCGCCTTGCCCAGGGCCGCGAAACCGGCCCTGCGCTCGTCGTCGTCCCCGGAGGCCGTGGCGGTGCGCGCATCCGCGATCAGGTCGGGCAGCGCCTTCATCACCGTGTCGAACTCGGCGGCGTGGTATTGAGTCCAGCCGTCCGCGATCTGCTCGCGCAGACGGTCCGCCGAGAAGTCGGGCCCGGGTGGCTCCGGTTCCGGCCCCCAGAGCGCGGGCATGATGGCGCGACGCACGGCCACGAAGCGTGGCCCGTCGTTCTCGCCCGAGGAGGAGACCGCGGGCGGGTCGCCCAGAAGTGTGGTCAGCTCCACGCCCAGACCGTTCGCCAGCGCGTGCAGCGTGGGAAGGCGTGCCGAGTGCTTCCGCCGCTGTTCGAGCTGGCGGATCACGTCGACGGACACGTTGGAGCGTTCGGCCAGCTCTTCTTGCGTCAGGGAGGCCAGGCGGCGCAAGCGGCGCAGGGTCCGTCCCAAGTCTTCGTTTGCCACGCCGCCACGGTACGCCGCCACGGCCATGGATACAGCGTCACCGGGGGATGTCCGCGGAGGCGGTCACGTCGAGGCGTCCGCGTATCGAAGACCCGGTGTCACCGGCACAGCAAAAGGCCGCCTCCTCATCCGAGAAGACGGCCTCCGACCCGCGTGAAGCTGGTCGGGACGACAGGATTTGAACCTGCGACCCCTTGACCCCCAGTCAAGTGCGCTACCAAGCTGCGCCACGTCCCGTCGCGTCCGGCACCGGGTGAACCGTGCGAACGCGCAGGCAAACACTACCGTAAGCGCGCGGGACCGCGTACCTCACGGGACCGCGTACCGCGCGGTGCCTCGGGCCCGCGGCACGGCAGCCGCCGCGCACACGGTGCGGGCGGGGCCGGGAGGGACGGCCCGGGGGAAGGCCGGCGTCCGCCGCACCGGACGCCCGTCACCCGCCGGCCTCCCCCGTTCCCCAGGGCCCCGTTCTCCCATCCCCCGCCCCCGTCCCCCGCTCCCCCGGGCCCCCGTTTCCCGGGGTCGCCGCCCCGGGGACCGCTCCCCCTATGCGGCGGTCTCCGGCAGGGTGACGCCCAGCTTCCCGGCGCGCTCCGTCAGGTCGCGCCACACCTTCGGTGCCACCGGGATGCCCTTCTCCCCGCGCCCGGCGGCCACCGCGGCGCTGCGCTCGCCGGGGTAGAACACGCCCTCCGCGTCGTCCGCCGCCGGCAGGCCCTTCAGGGTGCCCAGGGTGGAGTCGACGGCCTCGGTGAAGGCGTCCGCTCCGCCGAAGGCGGCCGGGTCGACGGCGATGAGCAGGGCGTTCTGGCGGTGCTTGCGGCCGGCCGGGTCGTCCGAGTGGAACGACGCGAAGATCGGCGCGCCGACCAGCACACTGGTCAGCAGCTCGAACGCCAGCGACATGCCGGACCCCTTCGCCCCGCCCAGCGGCAGCGGCATGACCGCCTTCTCCGGGTCGGTGGTCGGGGTGCCGTCCTCGGTGGCGGCCGCGCCCTCGGGCAGCGGGGTGCCGCTCGCCTTCGCCTGCCGGATCTTGCCCAGGGCGATGGTGGCGGTGGCCATGTCGAGCAGGAGCGGCGCGTGCCGCTCGGCCGGTACGGCGACGGCGAGCGGGCTGGTGGCGACCGCCGCGCCCTTGACGCCGGTGTAGCCCATGTTCGGCATGCCGGCGACGAAGCCGATCCCGACGAGCCCCTGCTCGGCGATCTTGGACACGTAGTAGCCGATGGCGCCGGTGTGCACGGTGCGGCGGACGCCCACCGCGGCGACGCCGTTCGTCCTGGCCCGGGTGACCGCCTCCTCGGCGGCGGCGGACAGGGCGACCGGCCCGGGGGCGCGGTCGGCGTCCAGGACGGCCGCGGCCGGGGTGGAGGACTCGACCGTGATGTCGGCGTCGGCGTTGGCGACGCCCTTCTCCAGCAGGTCCAGGTAGGCGGGGACCCGGGCGATGCCGTGCGAGTCGACTCCGCGCAGCGCCGCCCAGACGAACACGTCGGCGGTGGTGCGGGCGTGCTCGGCGCTCAGGCCGCCCTTCTCGAGGAGGGCCGCGGAGAAGGTGCGCAGCTCCTCGGCGGGGACCAGGACCTTCTTGGGTGTGTCGGACATGGTGGCGGGTGCCTCCTGGTTCAGCGGGTGACGAGGACGTCGACGACGGCGGTGGTGCCCTCCGCCACGGCCTTGAGGGCGCGCTCCAGCGCGGGCGCCAGGGCCTCGGTCGTGTCGACGGTCTCGGTGTGCATCCCGAACGGCTCGGCGAACTGGGCCAGTCGGGGCAGTCGGTGCAGGTCGGTGCCGAGCCACTCGCCGGTCTCGGCGGCCGCGCCCTCGGGGTAGAACCTGCGGTGGTTGAGGTTCATCGACTTGTAGACGCGGTTGTTGAACACCACGATCAGCACCGGCAGGTCGTACGCCTTGCTGGCGTCGTACGACTGGATGACCGGGTTGTAGGCGAAGGCCCCGTCGCCGACGGTGAAGACCACCGGGCGGTCGGGTGCGGCCAGCTTGACGCCGAGCGCGACCGCGATGCCCTGGCCGAGGCCGCCCTGCACGTAGAAGTACGAGTCGGGGGCGTCGGTGCGCAGGTGCCGCTTGACGATCCGGCTGTGGGTGATCGTCTCGTCGACGACGATGCCGTCCTTGCCGTCGAGCAGCCTGCGCAGTGTGGCGGCGACCAGCACCGGGTCGACGCCCTCGGCGTCCCCGGCCCGCTCCCCGGCCTTCGTCTCGGCCT
Source organism: Streptomyces sp. NPDC059895 (assembly GCF_042731035.1). Taxonomy (NCBI): domain Bacteria; kingdom Bacillati; phylum Actinomycetota; class Actinomycetes; order Kitasatosporales; family Streptomycetaceae; genus Streptomyces; species Streptomyces sp. NPDC059895. The sequence continues at coordinate 131,951 of NZ_JBHWKO010000017.1, read as the reverse complement.
GCGCGACGGCGGCCTGCTCGGCCGCGAACCGGGCCTCCTGCGCGGCGAGGCGCTCGGCGACGGCCGCCTCGTCCAGCTCCTTGGCGCGCTTGGTGAGCTGGCGCAGGGTGTTGGTGACGTTGCCCTCCAGGTACGTGTCCGCGAACAGGACCTGGTAGACGACGTGCGGGCGCTGCGGGACCTCGTCGATGACGACGATCTTCGCCCGGGAGGGCTTGCGGCTCGGCGGGTAGAACGGGACGCGGCAGTTGACCAGCAGGATCAGGTCAGCCGTGTCCATCCACGGGCCGATGTCGGTGCCGGCGTGCAGCCGGTGGGTGCGCGGGAAGTTGCCGCACACCGCGGAGTCGGGCTCGACGACCGGGATGTTCCAGGCCTCGGCGAAGGCCGTCAGGGCCTCGAAGCCGCCCGCCTCCCGGCCGGCCGTCTCCGTCACGATCACCGGGTTGCGGGCCTCCCGGATCAGCTGCGCGACCGGGTCGACCTCCTCCGGCGAGCTGTGCGTGGAGCCCGGGGCGACGATCGGCTTGGCCTCGCGGCCGTCCCACTCCTGAAGGAGGATCTCCAGCGGGATGTTCAGGTACGCGGGGCCGGCCGGGGCGCGCCAGGACAGTTCCGCCGCCCGCGTGATCATGGTGGGCAGCGTGTGCACGCTGGCCGCCTCGTTCGACCACTTGGTGAACGGCTGGGCGATGCCGTGCGGGCCGCCCACGATCGACAGGTTGCGGTACCACTGGCCGCCCGGGTCGTGGCCGGGGGCGTCGCCGTACGTGGTGGACTCCGAGGAGGTGACCACCATGGGCACGCCCGCGAGGAGCGCGCCGTGCACCGCCATCGACCCCTGGAGCAGGCCGGGGGCCGCGTGCAGCAGCACCCCCTGGGGGCGGCGCTTGACGAGTCCGTAGCCGGTGGCCATACCGACGGCGACGGTCTCGTGGGTCAGGTCCAGGTACTGCGGGGCCGGCTCGCCGTCGCGGTGGCGGCGGGCCAGCGACTCCCACACCGGGGCCCATTCGGACCCCGATGAGCAGAAGAGGTAGTCGGCGCCGACGGCGTTGAAGGCGGATACGAAGGCGGCACCGCCGTCACCGCCGTCGGCGCCTGGCGTGTTGTTGCTGTCCGTCATCTCTGGTGCTTCCTCAGCCCTCGATCGGCCAGTTCAGGACCTCGGAGATACCGCGGCCCATGATCCACTCCAGCTCCTCGGGCGTGAAGTCCCAGTGCTTGGTGAACTGCTCGATCGTGTCGGTGTACGTGATCCCGTGGCCCAGGAGCCGCGTGATGTCGGTGCCGTAGAAGCAGCGCTGCGGGCCCAGCTTGTCGACCATCTCGCGCACGTACTTCTGGATGTTGTTGTTCGGGAACGGCTGCGTCGAGTAGCCCGGCAGCGCCGAGACCTTGACGTAGATGTTCGGGTGGGCGGCCAGGTCGGCGGTCTCCGCCACCCAGTATCCGATCGCGTCGTCGACGCAGCGGGCCATGATGCCCATGTGGTCGATGATGATCTTCAGCTCGGGGTGCTTGGCGGCGATCTCGCCGAGCTCCTTCTTCCAGATCGGGGCGTGCACCATCGTCGGGATGCGCAGCTCCTCGGCGATCGGCCAGTACCAGTCGTTGGTGCCGTCGATCATCCAGTTGCGGTCGATCGGCCGGTGGAAGGTCAGGCGCGTGCCCTTGACGTGCGGGTTCTGCGCGAAGTCCTTCAGCATGGCCTTGCCCTCTTCGGGCTTGTTCTGCGGGATGCGGGCCATGATGCCGAACCGGTCGGGGTGCGCCTCGCAGGCCTCGAGGGCGTAGTCGATGCGGTCGCCCTCCCAGGACGGCGGGAGGATCAGCGCGCGGTTGACGCCGGCCTCGTCCATCAGCTCCAGGGCCTCCTCGTAGGAGAAGGGGTCCTCGCGGTGGCCGTTGAGCCGGATGCGCTCCCTGGCGCCCGGGACCCAGGGGCGGTCCGGGGTCTCTTCCTTCCAGATGTGGATCTGGGTGTCGACGACGAACATGTCCCGTACTTCTTTCTGTTGGTGGAGCTGGATACGTGGAGCTGGGTATGTGGAGCCGGGTTCGTGGGGCGATCGGGGGGAGCCGATCGGCGGTGCCCGGCGGTGGGGCGTTGCGGAGGGAACGCTAGGCGGGTGGTGAGGCCTTGCGGAGCCCCTGGGAGCGCAAGCTGTTGTTGCGTGAAAGTGCGCTGCACGCAGGGCACTTTCAGGTTGCGGAAGCGTCCTTGAACACGGCGTCGACGATGTGCTCGGCGATCGCCATGGAGGCCGTCGCGGCCGGCGAGGGCGCGTTGCGCACCGCGGTGATACGGCCCACCTGGTGGATGCGGAAGTCGTCCACGAGGGTTCCGTCCCGGTCCAGGGCCTGGGCGCGCACGCCCGCACCGCCGCGTACGACGTCCTGCACGCCGACGCCGGGGACGTACAGCCTGGCGTCCTTCATGAAGGCCGCCATGGAGAAGGAGCCGCGGTACTCCTTGATGCCGGTGCGCCAGTGCTGGGCGGCCATCTTCCAGGCGCCGGGGTAGCGGGCGAGTCCGAGCAGGTCCCGCGGGGAGACCCTGGTCCGGGTGTAGCCCTCCCTGGCCAGGGCCAGGACGGCGTTGGGGCCGACCTCCACCGAGCCGTCCACGCGGGGCGTGAAGTGGACGCCCAGGAACGGGTAGCGCGGGTCGGGCACCGGGTAGATCAGGCCCCGCACCAGGGCCGTCCGGTCCGGCTTGAGCAGCATGTACTCGCCCCGGAACGGGATGATCCTCGGCTCCTGCTTGTCCTGCGCGAGGTGCGCGACGGTGTCGGAGTGCAGACCGGCGCAGAGGATCAGCCGGTCCACGCGCACGCGCTGCTGCCCGGAGGCCACCTCGATGCCGCCCGGCACGTTGGTGATGCCGGTGACCGGGAAGCCGAGCCGCACCTCGCCGCCGGCGTCGGTGACGTCCTGGGCGAAGGCGCGGGCGATCGCCGGGTAGTCGGTGATCGCGGTGCGCGGCGAGTGCAGGGCGGCGATGCCGCCGGCGTTGGGTTCGAGATCCCGGATCTCCTCCTTGGAGATCCTCCTCAGGTCGGGCACGTGGTTGTTCCGGGCCCGCTCGTAGAGCGCGTCCATCCGGCCCAGCTCGTCCTCGCGGACCGCGACGACCAGCTTGCCGATCTCCTGGTACGGCAGCTGCCGGTCCTGGCAGTACTCGCGCAGCAGGGACACTCCGCGCACGCACAGGTCGGCCTTGAGGCTGCCGGGCGTGTAGTAGATGCCGGCGTGCACCACGCCCGAGTTGTGGCCGGTCTGGTGGAGCGAGACCTCCCGCTCCTTCTCGAAGACCACGACCCGGGTGCCGGGCCGGCTCAGGGCGATCTCGCGGGCCGTGGCCAGACCCACGATGCCGGCGCCGACGACGCCGATCGTCTCGTCAGCCATCGGCATCCTCCTCTCTCTTCTCGCTGCTCCCGATCGTCAGGCGCCGAAGTGGACGGCGACCGTCTTGACGCGCGTGGAGAAGCGCAGGACTTCCTCGCCCTGCTCCTTGTAGGCCGTGCCGGAGTCGCGGAACCCGCCGAAGGGCAGGTGGACGTCCCAGCCGGTGGTGGTGGTGTTGACGGCGACCTGGCCGCACTCCGCCTCGTCGGCGAAGCGGTACGCGGAGGTGAGGTCGCGGGTGAAGACGGCGGCGGCGAGCCCGAAGTCGGAGTCGTTGACGGCCTCGACGGCCGCGTCGAAGCCGGCCACCTCGCGCAGGGCGAGGACCGGCCCGAAGACCTCCTCGCGCCAGATCGCCGTCTCGGGGGTGACGCCGGCCAGTACGGTCGGCTGCACGTAGCAGCCGTGCGCCCGGTCGCCCTCGGTGTCCGCCCGGCCGCCGGTGAGCACGGTCGCGCCCTGCTCGACGGCCCGGGCCAGGTCGGCGAGGACGCTGTCGCGCTGCTTGGGGCTGGACAGCGGGCACAGGGTGGTCTGCGGGTCGCTGCCCGGGCCGACCTTCAGCGCCTCGACCTCGGCGACGAGGAGCCGGGTGAACTCCTCGTACACCGGCTGGTCGACGATGACGCGGCTGGTGGCGGTGCAGCGCTGGCCGGCCTGGCCGAAGGAGGCCGCGACGACGGCCTTGGCGGCGGCCGGCAGATCGGCGTCCCGCAGCACGACCGTGGCGTTCTTGCCGCCGAGCTCGCCCTGGAAGCGGACGTTGCGGTCGGCGAGGCGGCGGCGGATGCGGTTGCCGATCGCGTTGGAGCCGGTGAAGGTGATGCCGACGATCCGCGGGTCGTCCAGGAGCGCCTCCTCGATCTCGGCGGTCCGGCCGGTGACCACGTTGAGGACTCCGGCGGGCAGGCCGGCGTCGTGCAGGGCACGCGCGAAGTGCAGTCCGGACAGCGGGGTCTCGGTGGCCGGCTTGAACACGGCCGCGTTGCCGGCCGCGAGCAGCGGGGCGAGCTTGCGCGCCGGGGTGATCAGCGGGTCGTTCCACGGGCTGATCACCAGGATCACGCCGATCGGCTCGCGCTGGGTGTGCGTGCGGTGGTCGGGCCGTACGTCGTGCAGGAGGGTGCCGTAGCCCTGGCGGGCGAGGCCCGCGTAGTAGTCGAGGAAGTCGGCGGCCTTGAGGGTCTCGCCGGTGGCCTCGGCCAGGGTCTTGCCGTTCTCCGCGGTGACGTCGGCGGCGATCTCCCCGACCCGGTCGCGGATCAGCCGGGCCGCGTCGGTGAAGACGCGGGCCCGCTCGAAGGGGCTGGTGCGCTTCCAGACGGCGAAGCCGCGCTCGGCGTGGTCGAAGGCCCGCGTCACGTCCTTGGCGGTGAGGGCGGGGATGCGGGCGATCGGGGTGCGGACATCGGCGGGGTCGAGGACGTCGATCCATTCGCCGGTCGCCACCCACTCCCCGCCGGAGAGGGTTTCCACGGTACGCATGTCGGGTCACTTCCTTCGTCGGCCGCGGTGCGGGGCGCTGCGGTCTGAGCTGGGGCCGGAAGCGACAACACACCATGGCGGGGCGGTGCCGCCAGCCCCGCGGCGGCAGTCATTGATTGCGCCGCGCGCGGGTGGGCGGACGCGCGTTCCGTGCTGGAATCGGCAGGCCGGAGGCCTGCGAAGGGTCTCCGGGGAAGCACTGGTGAGGAGATACGGACATGGCCTACGCAGTCGTCGCCCACTACCGCTGCGCACCCGAGGACGAGGCGAGCGTGCGCGCCGCGCTGCTGAAGGTGCGCGAGCACACCCGGGCGGAGCCGGCGAACGAGACGTACGAGGTGCACGCCGTCGAGGGGGAGCCGGGTGGCTTCCTGCTGTACGAGCGGTACGCCGACCGGGCCGGCTTCGAGGCGCACAAGGCGGCCGGCCACTTCGAGGAGCTGATCGTGGAGACGGTGTGGCCGCTGCTGACGGACCGGGCGGTGACGTTCGCCGAGGTGCTGTGAGGCACACCGCGGCCACGGCGGAAGGGCCGGGCGGCCGCCCCCCGCGCCGCCCCGCGCCGCCCCCCGGGGGGGGGGGGGGGGGGCCCCCGGGGGGGGGGGGGGGGGGGCCCCCCCCCCGGAGTCGCCCGGCCCTTCCCCGCTGCTCAGAACTCGTTGCCCCAGCAGTAGCGGGCGATGGTCTCCACCAGCACGATCTTCCTGCGCTGGCCCTCCGCGTCCAGCAGCGGCCGGCTCGCCACGTCGGCGAAGCCGCGGGAGGGGGAGACGGCGGCGTCCTCCAGGTCCTTGACCTCGCCGACCGCGTCGATACGGCTCATCACCGTGTCGATGTCCTCCAGCTCCGGGACGGTGGCGTCGACCACGCCCAGGCAGACGTCCCGGTCCTCCGGCAGCGCCCGGACCAGGTCGAGCTCGGCCGGGGTGCCCTGGTCGAACGGCAGGATCCAGCGGTCGGCGGCGACCTCGCCGTACAGCTTCTCGGCGCGGGCCCGGTCCACCTCAGCGGGGGCCGTCCAGCCGGGGGCGACGCCGATGCGGACGCCCTCGGGCCGCTCGTCCAGCCGGACCGCCAGCGCCTCGACGGCGAGGGCGTCCTCGAAGGACAGCGCGCCCGGGTCGGCCGGGTCGGTGGCCACCTGGCCGAGCAGCAGCGGGTTGTTGAGCTGGATGAGCCGTACGCCCCGGGAGACCAGCAGGGCGATCTCGGCCTGGACGATCTCCGCGAGGGCCTCGCCGAGTTCGCGGGCGGAGGCCACGCCGAGGCCGGGCCGGAAGGTGGTGGCCGCGAGGTAGGCGGGGGACGGCAGGGACGCCTTGGGGGCGATCACCGTCTGGTCGGCGAGCCGGGCGGCCCAGTCGGCGAGCAGCGGGCCGTTGGCCTTGGGCAGGGACTCGGCGACCCAGCGGACCAGGCCGTCGGAGTCCACCTCGTCCGTGCGGCGGAAGCCGGAGACGGAGTCGAGGACGGCGCTGCGGAAGTCCTCGCGGGGATAGTCGCCGTCGGTCACGACGGTGGAGCGCAGCTTGCGCTGGAGGACGACCGCCTCCTCGACCGCCTTCAGTTCGGCCGCCCTGAGCGCCTCGGGGTCGCCTGCCGCGCGGGCGGCGGTGAGCTCGGCCGGGCGGACCAGGCTGCCGTGGTGGTCGATGCGGTAGTTGAACGTGTCCGCCATGGTGGTCAGTCCTTTCCGGCCGGCTTGCCCGCGACGCCCCAGGCGGCGAACTCCAGCTCGTAGCCCAGGGAGGCGAGGACCTCCTCGGCGATCTGCTGGTCCTCGTCCGCGGTGCCGCCGGCGATGCCGAGGCCGCCGATGATCTCGCCGTCCTTCTTGATGGTGACGCTGCCCTCGGCGGCCATGATCGGCAGGGCCGCGCCGGGCAGCTGGGAGAGCTGGGAGAAGAAGACGGGCTGGCTCTCCTGCCACTTCTTCAGCATCGTGCCCGGACGCTGCATGATCGCGGCGGTGTACGCCTTGGCGCGGGCAATGTCCGGGGTGAGGGGGCGGGCCCCGTCCGGGCGGCGGATGGCGACGGGGAAGCCGCCGGCGTCCACCACGGCGACGCTCACCGCCTTGCCGACGGCCTGGGCCCGCTGGTGGGCGGCTTCGATGATCTCCTCGGCGGCGGCCAGGGTCAGGCTGGTCATGCGGCTTCCTTAGGTGCGGTGAGGGTGCGGCGCAGACGGGCGACGGCCTCGTTGTAGGCGCCGGGCGTCTCCCAGTACATGGAGTGCGGGGCGCCGGGGACGATCTCCAGGTGCGAGCCGGCCAGGAGTTCGTGGGCACGGGTGACCGTCTTGACGCCGAGGACCGCGTCCTTCTCGCCCGCGAGGAAGGCGACCTTGACGCCGGAAACCTCGATCTCCTCCAGGGAGGGGCCGTTGGTGTCCAGGTTGCGCAGGTCCTGCATCCGGGCGACGTTGAAGGTGCCCATCTGCTGGAACAGGAAGGTCAGGTCGGCGCGGTCCCGCTGGAACGGCTTGGTCAGCAGGCGGTCGATGACGGGGAGCTTGACGGCCTCGGCGCGGTCGGCGGCGGCCAGCTCCTTCAGCTCGGCGTGGCTGATGCCGCCGAGGGAGTGGCCGAGGACGACGGAGGAGACGCGCTCGGGGCGCAGCAGACCGGCCCGGAGCGCGGCGACGGAGCCGATGGACTGGCCGACCAGCATGACGTCGGTGAGGTCCTCGTGGTCGAGGACGGCGACGACGTCACCGGGGAAGTCCTGGCCGTCGAACTCGGGCATGGACGAGTCGGACTTGCCGAAGCCGCGCAGGTCGATCGTGACGACGGTGAACTCGTCGCGCAGTGCGGCCACTTGCTGCCACCAGGCGGCGTGGTGACCGCCGCTGCCGTGCACGAACATGATCGCCGGACCGCTGCCGTGGCGCTCGTAGTAGAGGGAGGTGCCGTCGGAGTCGACGTAGGGCATGGAAGGGGGCTCCTCAGCGGCCGGTCAGTTGGGGCGCTTGGCGTGGTGGACCAGCTCGATCATGGTGTGGTCGGGGTCGTGGATGTAGCAGAACTTCGACTGGTTCTCGGGGCGCTGGATGGGGCGGGTGTGCCGGATGCCCAGCTCCTTGAGGTGGGCGAGGAAGTCGTCCCAGTCGTCGACCTCGACGGCGAAGTGGTAGGGCGCCATGCGCTCCATCTCCTCGACCGGCGTGAAGTGCAGGTCGAAGTTGCCCCGGGTCATCAGCACCACGCGGGTGTTGGACTTGGGCTGGATCCGCTTCATGCCGAAGACCTTGGAGTACCACTCGGCGGTGCGGTCGGGGTCGGTGGTGGGGAAGTTGACGTGGTGGATGTAGCGGGGTTCTGCACTCATGGCCGTTTCCCTTGTTCCTCTTCCAATTGAACGGGGTTGGACAGCACGCCGATGCCGCTGATCTCGACCGACACCGTGTCCCCCGGCTCGATCTGGCAGGTCGACTCGGCGCCCATCCACAGCACGTCACCGGGGTGCATGGTGATGTGCCGGGTGATCTCGACGATGAAGTCGAAGGGGTCGAAGACCATGTCGCCGGTGGGGAAGGAGGCCTTCTCCTCGCCGTTGACGCGCAGCGTGGTCGTCTGGGCCAGGGCGTCGACGTCGGTCTCGATCCACGGGCCCATGGGCTTGAAGGTGTCGCTGTTCTTGCTGCGCCAGAAGGTGCGGTCCTGGTGCTGCCAGGTGCGGGCGCTGATGTCGTTGCCGATCGTCCAGCCGAAGACGGACTTGCGGGCCTCCTCGTGGGTGGCGTGCCGCAGGGTGCGGCCGATGACGGCGACGAGTTCGGGCTCGGCCTCGAACCGCCCCTGCACCTCCGCCGGCCTGACGATCGGCGCGAGGTGGCCGGTGAGCGCGTTGTTGGCCCGGTAGCCGACCTCGGGGCGCTCCGGCATGACGGCGGCGGCGTTGCCGAGCTTCGCCGCGTGCTCGATGTGCCGGGGGTAGTTCATGCCGACGGCGTAGAAGACGGGCGGGACGACGGGCGGCAGCCAGACGGCCGTCTCCCGCCGCACCGTGCCGATGACCTGGGTCTCGCCCTCCAGCGGGGAGCCGGACAGCAGCTCGACGTCGTCCTCCCCCACCCGGCCCCACACGGCGCGGCCGCCGACCGAGACGCGCGCGTACCTCATGGCGCCAGCAGGTGGGAGACGCGCTTGGTGACCAGGTAGGCGTCGAGCGCCTCGGGGCCGCCCTCGCGGCCGTAGCCGCTGTCCTTGACGCCGCCGGAGGGCGCCTCGTGGACGGAGCCGCCGCAGTGGTTGATCGACAGGATGCCGGCCTCCAGCTCGCCGGACAGCTTCTCGACGGTCGCGGCGGAGTCGGTGAAGCCGTAGGCGGCCAGCCCGTACGGCAGCGAATTCGCGATCGCAAGCGCGTCGTCGAGGTCGGTGAACGGCAGGATCGGTGCGATCGGCCCGAACGGCTCCTCGCGCAGCAGTTCGGCGTCCTCGGGTACGTCGGTCAGGACGGTCGGCGCGAAGAAGTAGCCGGCGCGGTCCGGGCGGTCGCCTCCGGTGAGGACCTTGGCGCCGCGGGCGACGGCGTCGGCGGTGAGCCGCTCCAGCGCCTTCAGCCGGCGCTCGTTGGCGAGCGGGCCCATGGTGGTGCCCTCGGCCAGCCCGTCACCGACGACGACGGCCTCCGCCGCCTTCACGAACTCGGCGGTGAACTCCTCGACGACGCTCTCGTGGACGAGGAAGCGGCTGGGCGAGGTGCAGACCTGGCCGGCGTTGGCGAACTTCGCCTGGGCGGCCCTGCGGGCGGCCTTCACCGGGTCGGCGTCCGCGCAGACGATCACGGGGGCGTGGCCGCCCAGCTCCATCAGCGACGGCTTCATCACCTCGCCGGCCCGGGCGGCGAGGAGCTTGCCGACGGGGACGGAGCCGGTGAAGGCGACCAGGCGGATCACCGGGGAGGCGATCAGGTGGGCGGAGACCTCGGCGGGCTCGCCGAAGACCAGGTTCAGCACGCCGGCCGGCAGTCCGGCGTCGGCGAAGCAGCGCACCAGCTCCATGGCGGTGGCCGGGGTCTCCTCCGAGGCCTTGATGACGAGGGAGCAGCCGGCCGCCAGCGCGGAGGAGATCTTGCGCATGGGGCCGCCGGCCGGGAAGTTCCACGGCACGAAGGCGGCGACGGGGCCGATCGGCTCGCGGCGCACGGACAGCACGGTGCCGGGGGCGGAGGGGATGATGCGGCCGTAGGCGCGGCGGGCGTCGTCGGCGTGCCAGCGCAGGGTGCCGGCGACCCGGCGGGCCTCGCCGGTGGCCTCCGCGAGGGGCTTGCCCTGCTCCAGGGTCATGATCCGCCCGACCTCGGCGGCGCGCTCGGTGAGCAGGTCGGCGGCGGCGTGCAGGATCGCGGTGCGCTCGGCTATGGGCGTGGCGCGCCAGATCTCGAAGCCCTCCGCGGCGGCGTCGAGCGCGCGGTCCAGGTCGGCGGGGGTGGCCAGGGGTACTTCTCCGATCACCTCCTCGGTGGCCGGGTTCACGATCGGGGCGGTACCTCCGGTACCGCCCTGGCACCACTCGCCGGCGATGTACAGGCGGACGGCGGGGTAGCCGTGGTCGGTGGTCATGGGTGGGTGCCCTCTCAGGCTGGGGGTGAGTCGGGGTGCCGTGGGGACTCAGGCGCCGGTGGCGGCGTCCTGGTCTCGGTTGGTGCGCAGGGCCCAGATGTGGTGGGGCGGGGTCGTCTCGTGGACGCGGGTCTCGTAGGTGTCGTCGACGCGGTCCATGTCGGCGGCGTACTCCACGCGGCCTCCGCACGGCGCGTGCAGGAAGCGGAAGACGTTGGAGCCGATGGTGTGCCGGCCGAGCTTGCGCGCCTCCCGCCAGCCCCGTTCGATCATGTGGTTGCCGCCCTCGATCACGTCGTCGAAGCCGGGCACCTCGTAGGCGATGTGGTTGACGCCCACGCGGTCGGGGCGGTGGCACAGCAGCATGGTGTGCTGGTCGTCGTCGCCGGGGGCCTGCATGAAGACGCCCATGGGCTCGACGACGTCGGTGGGGCGGAAGCCCAGGAGGTCGGTGTAGAAGGCGACCGCTTCCTCCCTGCCCTCCTTCGCGATGTTCAGCGCCACATGGCACATCCGCAGCGGGTAGGCGCGGGTGAGCGGCTCCAGGGCGGTGTTCCAGCGGTTGACCGCGCCCAGGGCGTTGGCGGGCCGGGGCTCGACGGCCGTCCCCTTCGGCCGGGCGAGGGTGAGGCCCACGCCGAAGCCGCTGCGGTCGACGGTGCGGAAGACCCCGTCGGCGCTCTCGCGCACCGCGTGGTCGCGGCCGACGGCGTCCACCAGCCGGCGCAGTTCCTCGCGGGTGTCGACGCCCCACACGACCTCGCGCAGGGTGGGTCCGTCCTCCACCGGCGGGGGCAGCAGCGGGCCGGGGTCGGTGTCGAGGTGGAGCGTCTGCCCGGTGAGTGTCTCGAACACCGCGTGTTCGTCGGTCCGCTCCACCAGGAACAGACCGAAGTCGTCGAAGAACCGGACGCACTCGTCGAGGTCGGCGATGCCGTACGTGACCGATTCGATTCTCTGGATTCCCATGATTCCTCGTTTCCGGGTCGCCAGGTGAGCGTAGGTTTGGGGTCGCCGGGGCCTCAATGGCCCGAGCTCTACGGAACGCGCAATCCTTAGTTGCGCCCGCGTCCCGTCACCGACGCCGGCTACCGGATCGCCGGAATGGGGTTCTGCGAGAACCACTCGGAGAGGAAGTCCAGGAACACGCTGATCTTGCGCGGGGTGTCCTGGCCGGGGCCGTAGATGGCGTAGAGCGGGCGGTCGGGGACCGCGAGGTCCGGCAGCAGCACCCGCAGGGCGCCGGAGACGAGGTCGTCGTAGGCCGGCCGCTGGGGCAGCAGGGCGATGCCGCGGCCGTGCACGGCGGCCTTCTGCAGGGCGAGGTAGGAGTTGGACGAGAAGGCGATGTTGCGGATCTTGTGCAGGGTGCTGGCGTGTCCGTGGCCGATGCGCCAGACCGGGTCGTTGACGTGCACCAGACAGTCGTGGTGGGCGACGTCGTTGGGGTGCGCGAGGGTGCCGCGCCGCTCGATGTAGTCCGCCGAGGCGCACAGCACGAACGGCAGCGAGGCGATCTTCTTCAGGCGGACGCTGGAGTCGCGCAGGTCCCGTGTGTGGAAGGCGATGTCGAATCCGCTGTCCAGGAAGTCGTAGGTGCGGTCGGACATTCCGCCGAGTTCGAACCGGACCTGGATTTTCGGGTGGGCCGAGGAAAAGGCGGCTATCGCGTCACCGAGGTCCAGGCTGCCTATCCACTTCGGGCAGATGATGCTGAGCGTGCCCTCCGCACGGTCGTGGGAGTCGGCGATCGCCGCGTCCTGCGCCTCGATCTCGTCCAGGATGCGGGCGGCGAATTCGGCGTACCGCTGTCCCGGTTCGGTCAGGCTCACCGATCGGGCGGTGCGGTTGACCAGGCGGACCCCCACCTGTCGTTCCAGTTCGGCGACGTGCCGGGAGACCAGGGAACCCGAGGAGCCGAGTTTCTTGGCGGCCCCGTTGAAACTCCCGGCCTGGGCGACGGTGACGAAACTGTGCATGAGGAGCAAGCGATCCATGTTTTCCTCCGACGGCACTCCCCGCCCGACCGGCGACGGATGGCGGGAAGCGAAGGGTCCGCCGCAAGGCCACGCTGTCTCGGCATCGGCTGCGGGACAGGGCGGCCCTGGGGCGGAAATGATGCGGCTCGGACGCGGTGCGGGGGCGCCGGTTCCCGGTGGGGGCCCTACTTGGGGCAGTACTGGGGAGCCTCACTCACGTTGTCCTTCGTGACCAACACAAGAGGAATGTCGGATATTTTGTCAACACCCTCTTTCTTGTCGAGCAGGCCGACGGTGCTCTTCACGGCGGTCTGCCCGATGGTCAGCGCGGAGTTCGCGACGGTCGCGGACAGGCGGCCGTCCTCGACCGCCGCGACGCCGTCCTCGGTTCCGTTCACGGACACGATCTTGACATCCTTGGCGCCGGCCGCGTCAAAGGCCTTTCGGACCGCAAACGCCATCTCCTCGTTGGCCACGAAGGCGTAGTCGAGGTCGGGGTTGGCCTGGATCATGTTCTCGGCCACGTCCTGCGCCTTGGCCGGGTTGAACATACCGGGCTGGTTGGCGACCACCTTGGCGGTGGCCGGCAGCGCGTCCTTGAACCCGCCCACCAGCAGGTCGGAGGCGGCACCCGGGGCGCCGGCGACGATGCCGACCTTCACGTCCTTGCCCGCGGCGTCCTTCTCGATCCAGTCCGCGTCCATGCCGCCGACCTTCTTCAGGTCGACCACGGCCGCGCCGAGGACGTCGTCCATGTCCGAGGTGGCCACCGAGGTGAGGTAGATCGGCACGCCGGCCGCCTTGGCCTTGGCGATGTCGCCCTCCAGGGCGTCCACGTTCACGGTCTGGACGATCAGGGCGTCCACGTTCCGGGCGATCATGTCCTCGATGTTGGACAGTTCGGTACCGGCGTCCTGCTTGGAGTTGGCCGAGTAGACCTTGGCGTCCTGGGCCTCGGCCTCCTGTTCGACCGCCTTCAGCAGACAGGTGTGGAAGTGCGTGTTGGAGCCGTTGACGAACCCGAGGGACACGGATCCGCCCGAGGCGCCGCTGCCGCCCTCGTCCTGGGAGCCGCATCCCGAGAGCACCAGGGCGGCGACGCCGACGAGCGAGGCCGCGGTGACACGGCGGGATCTGGCGATGGGCTTCATGGGCTTCATGGGGTAGGCCTTTCCTGCGTCGTTGAAGAGAAGGTGCGGTGCTGGTGGGGGGTGCGCGCGCACGGGTGGGGCGGGCGCGGAGCGGGGGGCGGGTGCTGAACGGGGGGTGCGGGACGGGCGTCGGCCGGCTCGGCGGCGAGCCGGCGGCAGCGCGTCCGGGGCCGCGGGTCGGCGGCCGCGGGTCGGCGGCCGCGGGACACTGGCCGGGGGTCAGTGGCGGCGGGTCGGTGACCGTGGGCCGGCGGCGGGCTCAGTGACCGTGGGCCGGCGGCGGGTCGGTGGCCGTGGGCCGGCGGCGGGTCGGTGGCCGTGGGCCGGCGGCGGGTCGGTGGCCGTGGGCCGGCGGCGGGTCAGTGGCCGCCGGGTGCGGACTTCCGCTGGAACTCGTTGATGACCGCCGCGACCAGCAGGACGCCGCCGGTGACGACGTACTGGTAGTTGCTGTTGACCTGGAGCAGGTTGAGGGCGTTGGCGACGACGCCCAGGAGGACCACGCCGAGGACCGTACCGAGGACCGTGCCGTGGCCGCCCGCGAGCGAGGTCCCACCGATCACCACGGCGGCGACGGCGGTCAGCTGCGTCATCAGGCCCGCCGTGTTGGGCGCCGCGGCGCCCAGCCGCGACAGCAGCATCAGGCCCGCCAGGCCCGCCAGCACACCGGCGAGCGCGTACAGCGCCAGCTTGCGGGCCGGGACGTTGATGCCGCTGAGCCGGGCGACGTGCTCGTTGCCGCCCATGGCGAAGGCGTCCCGGCCGAAGGTCGTGAACTTCATCGTCACGCCGACCAGCGCCAGCACGAGCACGGCGACGACGGTGAGGTACGGGATGCCGGCGAGCTTGTCGTTGCCCAGGCCGGTCATCTTGTCGCCGATGGTGACGCTCATGCCGTCCAGGACCAGCAGGGCGACACCGTCCAGCAGCATCGCGGAGGCGAGCGTGGCGACGAACGGGGCGACCCGCGTGAAGGTCACCACCAGGCCGTTCACCAGGCCGATCGCGGTGGCGAGCGCCAGACTGACGACGACCACCGCCGGGGTGGACCAGCCGCTGTGCAGCAGCTGCGCGGCGACCGAGAGCGTCACGGCCGCGTTGCTGCCCATGGAGAAGTCCATGCCGCCCGAGGTCATCAGCAGGGTCAGCCCGGCCGCGATGACGGCGTTGACGCTGACCTGCCGCAGCACGTTGAGCAGGTTCTGCGAGGTGGTGAAGGAGTCCGCCTGCACGGCGGTGAAGACCGCCACGAGCACGAGGACGAGGATCAGACCGCCGTGGGGTATGTGCAGCAGCTTGCCGGAGGTGAGGCCCGAGGGCTTGCCCGGCGGTGCGTCGGCCGCGACGTCCGGGGAGGCGGAGGGGGTTTTGAGGCTCACTGCGGTTGACCTCCGAGAGCGGTCGCGACGAGTTCGTCGCGGGTGATGGCGGTGATGTCGTGTTCGGCGACCGTGCGGCCGGCGCTCACGACGACGACCCGGTCGGCCAGGCGCATGACCTCCTCGGCGGAGGAGGAGGCGAGCAGTACGGCCACGCCGCGGGCGGCGAGGTCGTCGACGAGGGTGTGGATGTCGGCCATGGCGGCCACGTCCACGCCGTTGGTCGGGTCCTCCAGGAAGCAGGCGACCGGCTCGGTCTCCAGCCACTTGCCGAGCAGCACCTTCTGCTGGTTGCCGCCGGAGAGGGAACCGACCGGCGGGTTGCCGGTGAGGGCGACCACGCCGTAGTTGTCGCGCAGCGGGGCGGCCCGGCGGGCGAGTTCGCCACGGCGGTGCAGCCGCCGCCGCGCGAACCGGTCGCCCGCCATCATCAGGTTCTCGTCCAGGGACAGCCCCGCCACCAGGCCCAGCGCCCGGCGGTCGCCCGTGACACAGCGCAGACCGCCGGCGAGGGAGGCGCGGACCCGGCCCAGGGGGATCCGGCGGCCGTCGACGTGGATCTCGCCGGTGTCCGGGCGCTGCCGGCCGGACAGCAGGTCGAACAGGCGGGACTGGGCGTCGCCGGCCGGCCCGAGGACGGCGACGATCTCGCCCTTGCGCACCTGGACCGCGAAGTCCTGGATGGCCCGCCCGTGGGACAGACCGCGGACGGTGAGGCCGCTGTCCTCCTTCGGCGCGGGGCGCTCGGGGCGGGTGGAGACCACGTCCCGTCCGACCATGCTGCGCACCAGGCCCGCGGCGTCCATCTCCGTCGCGGGCGCGCTGCGCACCAGCCGGCCGTCCCGCAGGACCGTGACCCGGTCCGCGACCGCCATCACCTCGTCGATGTAGTGCGAGATGTAGACGATGGCCACGCCCTCGTCCCGCAGCCTGCGCACCAGGCCGCGGATCCGGTCGGCGTCCTTGGCGCTCAGACACGCGGTCGGCTCGTCCAGGATCAGCACCCGGCCGCCCCGGCGGACCTCGCGCGCCACCTCCACCATGGTCTGTTCGGCCACGGTCAGGGTGCCCGCGACGCGGTCGACGGCGATGTCGATGCCGAGCCCGGCCAGGGCGGCCGCCGCCTGCGCGCGGACCGTCCGCCAGCTCACCGCGCGGCCCCGGGTCGGCAGGTCGCCCAGCAGGACGTTCTCCGCGACGGTCAGCCCCATGGCGAGTTCCCGGCGCTGCGGCACGAAGGAGATGCCGAGCTTGCGGGCCTTGCGCACGCTCAGGCCGGACTGCGGCGCGCCGTCGACCTCCACGGTGCCGCCGTCGGCCTGGTGGACGCCCGCGAGGACCTGCACCAGGGTCGACTTGCCGGCCCCGTTCATGCCCATCAGCGCGTGCACCTCGCCCGGGTACAGGTCGAGGTCGACGCCCTTGAGGGCCAGGGCACCGCCGAAGCGCTTGGTCACGCCGCGCACCCGCAGCACGGCGCGCGGCTCCGCGCCGGTGCCGTCGGCCGCCCCGGCCCGGGCCGGGGTCGTCGTCGGGGTCACGGCGGTTCCTTCCGGTGCGCCCGGGTCGGTCAGCGGGCTCACGGCTGGGAGGGGTCCGTGTCGGGGGCGACCCGGCCGTAGCCGCGGACGTCCGGGAACGGGGGCTCCTTGTCGGCCTGGAGGTCCACCTGGAAGGTGTTCAGGCACATGCCGAGCATGGTGAAGTTGCCGAGCGCGCCGATGGTGTCCACCAGGCCCTTGGAGCCGAAGTGCTCGTGGGCGCGGGCGAAGGTCTCGTCGGTGACGAAGTGCTCCTCCAGGATCTCCCGGCAGAACTGGTAGAAGGCCTGATCGGCTTCGTTGTCGAAGACCGCCTCCCGCTTCTCGGCGATCGCCTTGACGGCGGCCTCCGGGATGCCGGCCTCGATCGCCTGGTGGACGTGGGCGTTCCAGGAGTACTGCGCGTCCCAGTTGCGGGCGGCCATCAGCAGGGTCAGCTCGCGCAGGTGCTTGGGAAGGCTGCAGTCGAAACGGGCGAAGGCGCCGAGGGACTCGGCCCGCTCGCACATCTCCGGGCTGTGCAGCCAGACCCGGAAGGGACCGCGGACGGCACCACGGCGGCCGGCGATGCGGGCGGCCAGCTCCTGCTGCCGCGCGTCCATTTGCTTCTCGTCGAGTACGGGGAGCCTCATCTGGCCGATACCTGCCTTTTCTTTCCAGCGCATTACGGGCACGGGTCCGAAAGCCGTGCGGTGCCAGGTGAAGGTACAGCCGTGTTCGAGCGGCTCACCCATCTCGGAGCGCAAGGTAAAGCTGCACGGCGGAGGCCCCCCATTCACGGGACGGCGACCTAACGTCGTTCGACGCAATGCCTTGCGAAGTGGAGAGGAACGAGGACTCCGGATGACCACCATCATCAAGGTCGCGTCGGTGCCGCTGCTCGACCGCGGCGGCGCCGTCGTGACGACGCCGCTGATCACCACCCCGTCGGCGAACGGGGAGAACCGGATCACCAGCGGGATGAGCGTCTACCCGGTCGGCTCCGGGGCGCCCCTGCACTCCCACAACTGCGACGAGCACGTCACGATCCTCGACGGCGAGGCGGAGGTGTGGGTCGACGGCGAGGTGACCAAGCTGGAGCAGTACGACACGACGTACATCCCCTCCCCCATCCCCCACCTCTTCCGCAACATCGGCGACCGCCCGCTGCGCATCCTGTGGGTGTACTCGTCGGGGCACGTCACGCGCACGTTCACCGAGACGGGGCAGACGGTGGAGCACCTGTCGGCGGAGGACCAGATGGGGTCGGACGAGTAGACGCCGCACGGCCCGCCCGCCCCCGCCCCCACCCGTCCACGCGCTCCGCGCCCTCCCGGGCGGCACGCGCACCGGACGGCCGGGTGCGGCCGGGGGCGGTCGCAGATCCGCCGCCTACACCGAGGGCGGTCACCGGTCCGCTGCCTACCACCGAGGGGGTCGCAAGTCCGCCGCCTACCACCGAGGGCGGTCACCGGTCCGCCGGCTGCCGCCGAGGGCGGTCGGCAGGCGCCCTGTACCGTGCCGCCGGACGGTCCCGTCGAGGCGCGCGGCGGACCGCCGTGCGCCATGGCCCC
>NZ_JBHWKO010000017.1:51954-113782 GCF_042731035.1 Streptomyces sp. NPDC059895 | reverse complement strand
GCGCCGTGCGCCATGGCCCCGCCGGGCCCGCCGCTACCACCTGCCCGGCCCCGCACCACCCCCGCCCGCCGCACCGCGGGCGGCCTCGGCATGCCCCGCTCCGGGCGCGCCCGGGACGCGCCGGAACGCCTTCGGCACGGCGGCGCAAGACGGCCGTACGAGCCACCCGGGGCGGCGGCTCGCGACGACGGCCCACGGAACGCGACGGCCGACGGGGGCCCTTATCTCCCGCCGATCAACGGCCCGGAATCTCCCGCCGATCACCGGCCCGGAGAGCCACCCGTCACCGTGAAACGCCGAACGCCGGCCTCCGCACCTCGCTCGTGCGGTGGCCGGCGTTCGTCCGTTCCCCCGGTGGCCGGGCAGCCCCTGACCGGCTGCCCGGTCGCTCAGTGCGCGGCCAGCAGTTCCTCCTTGCGGTCCTCCTCGCCGGCCGGCTTGGCGCTGCGCAGGGCGGCGATGCCGATGAAGACCATGGAGGAGAGACCGGCGATCGCGAACGCGGTGAAGCCCCATTCGCCCTGGCCGGAGGCGAGCAGCTGGCCGCCGAGCCACGGGCCGAAGACGGCGCCGAAGCGGCCCATGCCCGAGGTCCAGCCGACGGCGGTGGCGCGGGTGCCGGGGTGGGAGCGGATGGAGACCGTCGCGTAGATCATCGTCTGGGCGCTGTTGAGGAAGAGGCCCGCGAAGAAGACGACGATCATGGTCACCGTCATCGGCATGTGGACGCTGAGCAGGAAGACGCCGGCGGCGGTCAGCGCGAACCACAGGGCCGAGATGCGCGGGGCGCCGAAGCGGTCGGCGGCACGGCCGGCGACCAGCATGCCCACGATGCCGCCGAGGTTGAAGACGACCACGAAGGACAGCGCGGAGCCGAGCTCGTAGCCCTCGGCGCGCATCAGGGTGGGCAGCCAGGTGGCGACGCCGTAGACGAGGAGCAGGCCGCCGAAGGAGGCCAGCCAGTACAGCAGGGTCTGGACCCACTCGCCGCCGCGGAAGAGGTTGGCCAGGTTGGTCCAGCGGTCGCCCGCGCCGGCCTTGCCGGACTTGGCGGCGGGCAGCTCGACGTCGTAGCGGGCGGCCAGCGCGCGGGCCTCCTCGTCACGGCCCTTGGCGACGAGGAAGCTCAGCGACTCGGGCAGGAACTTGGCGAGCACCGGGGCGAACAGCAGCGGCAGCACGCACACCCAGAACGCGGCACGCCAGCCGACCGGCTCCACGAGCCACTTCGCCACGTAGGCGGAGAGGATGCCGCCGACGTGGTGGGCGGTCATCAGCAGGCCGATGACGATCGCGCCGCGTCCTCGCGGGGCGTAGTCGGAGACCATGCTGATCGCGGTCGGCAGCAGACCGCCGAGACCGATGCCCGCCACCGTCCGGCCGAGGCCGAAGACGGCGACGCTGTCCGCTATCGCGCACACGGCGGAGGCCAGCGAGAAGACGATCACGCAGACGACCATCAGCTTCTTGCGGCCGATCCGGTCGGCGACGGTGCCCGCGGTCAGCGCGCCGAGGAGCATGCCGAAGGTGGCGTAGCTGCCGAGGTCGCCGGCCTGGTCCGGGGTGAGGCCGAAGGTCTTCGTCTCCAGCAGGTGCGGCAGCACCGAGCCGTAGATGAACATGTCCAGGCCGTCGAAGAGGACGGCCAGCCAGCACAGACCGACGACCAGAAGGGCCAGTCTGCTGCCGCGGGCGGACAGAGCGGGGGAGGAGGACATCGTCGTTTTCCTCTCGTCCAGGAGGCGTTCCCTGGAGGGGGACTCATGTGGCGGGGTTCCCCGCTCGATGCGAAGTCGAGAGTCGGGGGGGAGGGGCGACGCGGCTCGTGCGGCTTACCCCGTGTGCGCTAGACGCTAAGGATCCGTTCCCTGAGTGTCAACGCTTTTGTCAACAATCTTTCCAACGATATGGAACGGAAAGGGGGTGGACCCGCACCGCGGTGCGCGCCCACCCCCCGTGGTGCCGGTTCTAGGCGACCGGCGGGGTGCCGTGGGTGTGGAAGGACTCGATGGTCTTCAGGCCCCAGGCCTGGCCCTTCTTCCGCTCCTCCTCGGTCCACGTGATCAGCGGCCAGTCGGGCGCGAGCACGAGCCGGGTGAGCGGGTTGCACAGCTCGATCCGGTTGCCGCCGGGCTCGTAGACGTACAGGAAGAACGTCTGCTGGATGGCGTGCTTGTGCGGGCCCGTCTCGATGAACACACCGCTGTCGATGGCGAGGTCGGCCGCGCGCAGGATGTCCTCGCGGGTGTCGGTCGCGAAGGCGATGTGGTGCAGCCGGCCCTCGGAACCGGTCCAGTCGGAGGTGTAGACGACGTCGTACGACTTGTTCGTGAACGTCAGCCAGCGGGCCGCGATCTTGCCGCTGTCGAGCTGGATCTGCTCCGTCGGCCGGGCGCCGAGGACGTTCTGCTGGAACTCGGCGTTGGCGAGGACGTCGGCGGCGAGGAAGTTGATGTGGTCCAGGCGCCGTACGCCCACACCCCGGTTGGGCTTGGCCTGAGGCTGGTTCTTCAGCGCGGGCCTGAGCTCGTCGGGGGCCCGGTAGTGCTCGCTCTCCCAGTACAGGGCGTGCTCGTGGCCGTCCGGGTCGGTGGTGACGTAGAGCTTGCCGAGGCCGGGTTCGTCCTCGACCCAGTGGCCGGTGCCGCCGGACTCCTCGACGGCCTTCACCCGGCGCTGGAGCGCCTCCTCGCTGGAGGTGCGCAGGGCGAGCCGGCCGAGGCCGGGCTGCTCGCGGGCGGTGAGGACCAGGCTGTGGTGCTCGTAGTCGTCGAAGGTGCGCAGGTAGACCGTGTCGCCGTCCTGCCCGCAGACGGTGAGCCCGAGGTAGTCGGTGAAGAAGCCGACGCTGGCGTCCAGGTCCGGGGTGAAGAGCTGGGCGTGGCCGATGTGGGCGATGTCGCCGAGCGGCGGAGTCATCGTTGACCTCCTTGGGAGTGCGGGGGGAGCGGCGCCGTTCCGGCGGAGCGGGGGAACACGGTGCCGTCGAATATCTTGCGGGCCGTGCGGACCACGGCGGTGCGGCGGGCCGAGGGAAGGCCGTCGGCGGTGGCTCCGAGACTACTTTCGATGTCCAGGAATCCGGTGGGATGTTCTATGCGAATTCGGTCACTTCCGGGCGTGAGCCGGGCCAGGTCCGCGCCCACGCCGCCTTCGATCCGAAGGCCGGCTGCGACACTGGCCGCACCGAGCACCCCGATCGAGGTGTGACAGCGCACCGGAATGAACGTGCGGGTGCTGATCGCGCCGCCCGCGCGAGGCGCGGCGAGCAGTGTGAGCTTGGGCACGGTGGCGTCCGAGACGTCCCCGAGCCCCATCAGCCGGCCCGCCTTCAGCCGGATCGAGCGGAGCCGGTCGGCGAGCGCGAGGTCCTCCTCCAGGTCCCGGGGCGACTCGTAGCCGGTGACCTTCAGGGAGGTGGCCGCCATGAGCACGGTCGGCATGCCGTTGTCCACGCAGGTCACCTGGACGCCGTCGATCTCGTCCCGGACGTTGCCGGTCGGCAGCAGGGGGTTGGCGCTCGGCGGGAACTCGATGACCACGGGGGCCGCGGTGCCCGGCACGCCGGAGATCTCGGCGTCCCCGGTGTAGTCCACGCGCCCGCCGGGGGTCGGGAAGGTCGCCGTCGCGAGGTCACCGCTGTTGACCATGCGGATCCGGACGGACGTCTCCTCCTCCCCCGCCGTCACCAGTGCGCGCTCGACGGCGAACGGGCCGACGCCGGCGAGGATGTTGCCGCAGTTCTGACGGTCGCTCACCTCGGGCCGGTCCACGGCCACCTGGAGGAACAGGTAGTCGACGTCGGCGTCCGGGTCGGCCGAGGGCGAGACCACGGCGACCTTGCTGGTGAGCGGGTGGGCGCCGCCGAGACCGTCGATCTGGCGGTCGTCGGGGCTGCCCATGATCCGCAGCAGCAGACCGTCACGCTCGCCGGGATCCGCGGGCAGGTCGCCGGCGAGGAAGAAGGCGCCCTTGGAGGTACCGCCCCGCATCAGCAGGCAGGGCACCTCCTCGGGCGGGCGGCTCACGACCGCTCTCCCTCGTACTCCTCGTAGGTCTTGTACACGACACCGAGCCGCTCGAGGGTGCCGCGCAGCCCGTACCGGTCCAGGCCGAGCTCGCCGTCGATGAACGCGGCGCGGGCCTTGGCCTCCTTGACCTCGCGGGCCTCGGACGCCTCGACGGTGGCGCGGACGCGCTCGCGCGGGACGACCACGACGCCGTCGTCGTCGGCGAGGATCACGTCACCGGGACGGATCACCTGGCCGTCGATCGCGACCGGCACGTTCACCGAGCCGCCGGTGGCCTTCACGGTGCCCTGCGCGGAGACCGCCCGCGACCAGGCCGGGAAGTCCATCTCGCGCAGTTCCTGCGTGTCGCGGATGCCCGCGTTGATGATCAGTCCGCGCACGCCCCGCTGCTGGAGCGCGGTGGCGAACAGCTCGCCGAACATGCCGTCGGTGGACGGGGAGGTGGTGGTGACGACCAGGATGTCGCCCTCGCCGCACTGCTCGACGGCCGCGTGGATCATGAGGTTGTCGCCGGGCCAGCTGAGCACGGTGACGGCGGTGCCGGCGACCCGTACGCCCTGCTGGATCGGACGGACGTCCGGGCCCAGCAGGCCGGTGCGGCCCATCGCCTCGCTGACGGTGGCCACGCCGTAGCCGGCCAGCGCGTCGACGTCCTTCAGGTCCGCCTTCGGCGGGTTGGTGACGATCACGCCGCTCATACCGGCTCCTCAGCGATCTGCGAGTGGGGACGCGGGTGCGCCTCGGCCATGGTCTTGTGCGCCGGACCCGGGTGGCCGGCCTTGCGCTCGAGCTGGACGCCGCGGCGGACCTTCTCCCCCCGGGAGGCCGCCAGGGCGACGGCGCCGCCCGCATGCCACACGAAGTCCCCGGCGTGCGCGGTGACGACGAGCGTCGACCGTGGGGGGGCGAGCGCGTTGGCCTGGGTCATTGCTGAAATCTCCTTGGTGACAGGTGGGCGCCCGCCTCGGACGGCTCCAGGGCTGCTGCGCGCGCCGGCCTGCTCGGCCGGCCGCGGCTCCGCGATCACGGCTCCGCGATCACGGCTCCGCCGGCTGCGGTTTCGCCGGCTGAGGCTGTGTGACGGCGGCTTCGCGGCCGCGGCTGTGGGAGAGCAGCTGTGCCGGCTGTGGCTTCGCCGACCGCGGCTCTCAGTCGCGCAGCGCCTCGATCACGCTGGTGAGGTGGGCACGGACGGCCGCCTCGGCCGCCTGCGGGTCCCTGGCCCGGATCGCTTCGATCATGGTCAGGTGCTCGTTCAGGGATTGCTGCGGGCGTCCCGGCCTCAGTGCCAGCTGGAAGCGGTGCCGCACCAGTTGGGCGTTGAGCCGCTCCAGCAGTTCCTGCGCGGTCCGCTGGTCGGAGAACTCCCGGATGCGGACGTGCAGTTCGTGGTTGAGGTCGGAGTAGGTGACCGGTTCGCCGTCGGCGACCGCCTTGGTCATGGCGGTGCCGAGATCGGTGAGCTCGATCAGCTGGTCGTCGCTGGCCGCGACGGCCGCCTTCGCCGCGCACAGCCCTTCGAGGACCATGCGGCACTCGGTGATGGCGACCGCTTCGTCCACGGTCACCACCCGCACGCGCGAACCGCGGTTGCGGATCCGCTCGACGAGCCCCTGGGACTCCAGATCGATGAGTGCCGCGCGGATGCTGGCCCGCGTCACACCGAACTGCTCGGCGAGCTCGTTCTCCACCAGCCGCTGCGCCGGTGCCATCTCGCCGTGCAGGATCGCCTGCCGCAGCTGCGCGAGCGCATGCTGTTTGGCTTGCTCCCCGGTGCTCGGACGGGCTTCTTTCGGCATCGTGCCCTCCCTGAGTGAGTGCTTGTCGAACCTAAATCTAGCCAAACAAGATTGTCAACAATTTTGTCTGCCGTATTGCGTGCAGCGAGGAGGAGAAAGGAAGGCGTCGGGCGGGGCGCGACGATGTGTCGCGCGCGCCGGGGCGATACCGCACCCTCTGTCCCCACCGGCGGCGCGGACGTGCTCGCTGGGGTCGGCCCATGACGCACAGCCTCGCTCTCCGCATCGCCGACGCCGACCTCGAACCCGAGCCGCTCGACCCCGGGCAGATCGTCTCCGGGACGCCCGAGGTGACCGGCAGGGTGGTGTGGGAGTCGGAGGACGGCAGGCAGGTCCGCAGCGTCTGGCAGATCACGCCCGGGGTCGTCACCGACACCGAGGCGGACGAGGTGTTCGTCGTCGTCAGCGGCTCGGCGACCATCGAGGTCGAGGACGGGCCCACCCTGACGGTCGGCCCCGGGGACATGGCGGTGCTGCGTGCGGGCGACCGGACGACGTGGACCGTGCACGAGACGCTGCGCAAGGCGTACGCCATCACCCTCTGACCGGCGACCGACGCCGTCGGGGCCGTCCCCGGGGTGCGGGGGCCGTGGTTGACAGGGGTGGAGAGGGCCCACAGGGTGGCTCCGAGGGTGGGCCCGGAACGGCTGTGGACCGGTCCGGCCCCGGCTGAGAGGGGCCGTCATGGTGCAGGCGCTGGGGGTCGCGGTCGTCGGGTTCGGCTGGATGGGCCGGGTGCACACGCGGGCGTACGCGCGCGTGCTCCACCACTTCCCGCGGCTGACCGTGCGGCCGGAGCTGGTCACGGTCGCCGAGGAGGTGCCGGGGAGGGCCGAGGAGGCCGCCGCGCGGTACGGCTTCGTCTCCACGACGCGCGACTGGCGCGAGGTCGCCGCCGACCCGCGGGTGAAGGCGGTCAGCGTCACCGCGCCGAACTTCCTGCACCGCGAGATCGGCGTCGCGATGGCCCGGGCGGGCAAGCACCTGTGGATCGAGAAGCCGGTGGGCCTCACGGCCGACGACGCCCGCGCGGTCGCGGACGCGGTCGCCGAGGCGGGCGTGCAGGGCGCGGTCGGCTTCAACTACCGCGGCGCGCCCGCCGTGGAGTCGGCCCGCGAGCTGATCGCCGCCGGGGAGATCGGCACGGTCACGCATGTCCGCATCCGTCTGTTCAGCGACTACGCGGCCCATCCCGACGGTGCTCTGACCTGGCGCTACGAGCGGGAACGCGGCGGCAGCGGGGTGCTCGGCGACCTCGCCTCGCACGGCGCCGACCTGGCCCGCTTCCTGCTCGGCGACATCACCTCGCTCACCGCCGACACCGCGGTCTTCCTCCCCAGGCGCGCCCGGCCCGCCGCCGCGACCGCCGGCCACACTCTGGCCACCGGCGGCGACCTCGGGCCCGTCGAGAACGAGGACTACGTCAACTGCCTGCTCCGCTTCGCCTCCGGCGCCCGTGGCGTCCTGGAGGCGTGCCGGGTGTCGGTCGGCGAGCAGAACAACTACGGCTTCGAGGTGCACGGCACCCGGGGCGCCGTCTTCTGGGACTTCCGCCGGATGAACGAGCTGGCCGTCAGCCGCGGCACGACGTACCAGGACCAGCCGGTCAGCACCGTGTACGTCGGCCCGGGCGCCGGCGAGTTCGGCGCGTTCCAGCCCGGCGCCGCCAACGCCATGGGCTACGACGACCTGAAGGTGATCGAGGCGTACCAGTTCCTGCGCTCGGTCGCCGAGGGCACGCCGTACGGCGCGACGCTCACGGACGCGGTGCGCAGCGCGGCCGTCCTGGACGCGATGGCCCGCTCGGCGGAGAACGGGACGTGGGTGGGCGTGGACGCGCCGGCGTGACGGCCGGCCGCCTCCACAGCGGCCTCACGGCGACCGCCGGCGTCGTCGGCGGCCTGCGGGCCGTGGCGCGCCCCGCGAGCCCCGGCACCGCCCCTCAGCCGGTCACCGCCTGCGGCGGCATGTTGTACGGCGTCACCACCTGGATCGCCGACGGCAGGATCCGCCCGGCGGGTGGCAGGGCACCGTGGGCGCGCATCACGGCGTGGCAGGCCTCGCGCACGTCCTGGCGCAGGTCGTGGTGGAGGACGGCGGACAGGCGGTGCTCGCGCAGCAGACGGGTGTTGTCGTGGTCGAGGTCGTGCGCGACGAACACCGCGCACTCACGGCCGAGGTCGGCGAAGGCGCGCAGGGTGGCGATGTTGCCGCCGCCGATGGAGTAGACGGCGCGGATGCCGGGGTCGCGGGCGAGGGCGGCGCGGACGAGGTCGTACTGGGTGGCGTCCAGGCCCTGGCCCTCGGCGATCTCGACGAGCATCCGCTCGGGGTGGCGGGCGCGCATGGCGCCGCGGAACCCCATCTCGCGCTCCTCCTCGTTGCGGAAGAAGCCGCTGCTGAGGCTGGTCAGCACATTGCCGGGCCGGTCGCCCAGCCACTGGCCCACGAGGTAGGCGGCGGTGGCGCCGGCGGCCCGGTCGTCGATGCCGACGTAGGCGAGGCGGGCGCTGGCGGGCAGGTCGGTGACGAGGGTGACGACCGGGATGCCGGCGGCGACGAGCCGCCCGACCGCCGCCGTGACCTCGGGGACGTCCGGAGCCTTCAGGAGCACCCCCTGCGAGCCGCGCCGGGCGATCCGGTCCAGCCTCGCGACCAGCTCCGCCGCGGGACCGGTCTCCCGGAAGTGGAAGCGGGAGCGCAGGACGGCCGGGTGCAGGGACGGCAGCTCCGCCTCCAGGGCGGCGCGTACGGCGGTGGTGAACCGTTCGGGCGCCTGCACGACGACGTCGACCATGAAGGTGCGGCCGACGAGCCGGACCTGGGTGCGCTGCCGGTCGAGGTCGGCGATGGCCCGGTGGACCTCCTGCGCGGTGGACGCGCGCACCCCTCCGCGGCCGTTGAGGACCCGGTCCACCGTGGCCTCGCTCAGGCCCGCCTGACGTGCGATCTCACGGATCGGGAAGGGATGGCCCACAGCAGGCTCCTGGGACGGGTGTCAGGGCGCGCCTGAGGGGTTTTTGATGGCTCGCCGCCGGTTGTTCGAGGGGTTTGTACTGACAAGAATGACAGAGCCGCCCGGCTCCCCGGACCGCGCCCGGCCCGTACCGCCCGGCTCCCGTAGCGAAGGGACGACGATGTCCTCCACCTCCGCACCGCCCTCCGTATGGCTGAGCGCGCGGGAGTGCGACCTCGATGCCCTCCGTATGGCTGAGCGAGCGGGGTGCGACCTCGACGCCTTCCCTGCGCTCGTCGAGCGCGCCACGGACCTCGCCGTCCACCCGCACGCGGCGGCGGTGGAGGGCAACGCCCTGGTCCCGCCGTGCGGGCGGTGGCGCGGGTGCCGACGGGCAGGCTCGGGCAGCCGGACGAGATCGCCGGCTTCGTGGTGTTCCCGCTGTCCGAGCGGTCCGGCGTGGTCGCCGGTTCGGTGATCGACTGGGACCAGAGCGTGCTCGGCGGCCTGGACCGGTTCCTTTCCCCCTGGTGACGCTGGACCTTCTCTCAAGGAGCTGCAACCCATGCGTATCGGAATCCTCGGCCTCGGCCGCATCGGCGCCTTCCACGCCGAGACCCTCTCCGGCCTCGACGCCGTCGAGTCGCTCGTCGTCGCCGACCCGTTCGCGGAGGCCGCCAAGGCCGCCGCGGAGCGGTTCGGCGCCGAGGTCGCGGACTCGCCGGAGGCGGTGCTGGCCGCGGGCGTGGACGGTGTGGTGATCGCCGCGGCGACGGACGCCCATCCGGGTCTCGTCCGTACGGCCGTCGCGGCCGGCGTCCCCGTCTTCTGCGAGAAGCCCGTCGCCAGGACCATGCGTGAGGGCGTCGAGGTGTTCGAGGCCGTCGAGGGCACGGGCGTGCCCGTCCAGATCGGGTACAACCGTCGCTTCGACGCGGGCTTCGCCGCCGCCCGGGCCGCCGTGCGGGCGGGTGAGCTGGGCGCGCTGCACACCGTGCGCTCGACCACCCTGGACCCGGCGCCGCCGCCCGCCGCGTACGTCGCGGCCTCCGGGGGCATCCTCCGGGACTGCTCGGTCCACGACTTCGACATCATCCGCTGGGTGACGGGCCGTGAGGTGGCCGAGGTGTACGCGGCCGGCGGGAACCGGGGCGCCGACTACATCGAGGCGGCGGGCGACGCCGACACCACGGGAGCGATCCTCACCCTCGACGACGGCACGCTCGCGGTGGTCTCCAACTCCCGTCACAACGGGCGGGGTTACGACGTCCGCTTGGAACTGCACGGCTTCCGGGACTCCATCGCGGTCGGTCTGGAGGACAAGCTGCCGCTGCGGTCGGTGGAGCCCGGCGCCGCCTTCCCGTCCGGCACGCCCCACGACTTCTTCATGGACCGCTTCGCGGCCGCCTACCGCGCCGAACTCACCGCGTTCACCGAGGTGGTGGCCGGCACCCGGCCCTCCCCCTGCACGATCGGGGACGCCCTGGAGGCCGGCTGGATCGCGGAGGCGTGCACGCTGTCGCTGCGCGAGCACCGGCCGGTGACCCTCGCGGAGGTGCGCGCCGGGTGACGACGGCGGCCACGGGTGCGCCCAGGGCCACAGGCGGGCCGGCAGCCGTCATCTCGCCGCGGGCTGGGTGGGCAGATCGAAGACGTGGTCCGGGGAGATGATCGTCGTGATCGCGTCGCCGAACAGGGTGCTGGGCTCCTCGCCGTCGTGGGTGATGTCGGTGTTCAGCACCACGACGAGGGTCGTGTCGGCCGACGGCAGGTAGACGGTCAGGGACTCGTAGCCCGGCAGTGAGCCGTTGTGGCCGATCCACCCCTGCACGTCGAAGATGCCGAGCCCGTATCCGGCGCCGGGGATGGTGGTCGGCGGGGTGACCAGCCGCTCCTTCTGCGTGGCGGGGCTGATCATCGGTTTCCCGTCGGGCAGTCGGCCCGTGGCGACCGTGCGCGCCCACACCCGCAGATCCTCCAGGGTGGAGATCATGGCCCCGGCGGCCCAGCCCCAGGACGGGTTCCAGTCGGTCGCGTTCTCGACCTTGCCGGTCGCGGTCTGGTCGGTGTAGCCCTGGGCGTGCGGCTCGGGGAACTCGTTGCCCTTGGGGAAGAGCGTGTCGTCCAGGCCGGCCGGTGTGAGGACGTGCTCCTGGACGTAGTCCGCGAGCGACTGGCCGCTGACCTTCTCGACGACCAGGCCGAGCAGGATCAGGTTGGTGTTGCAGTAGGAGAACTCCTTGCCCGGTGCGAACAGCACGGGGTGCTTGAAGGAGTAGCCGAGCAGTTGCGCCGGGGTGAACGAGCGCTGCGGGTCCGACGTCAGCGCCTTGAAGAAGCCTTCGTCCTCCGAGTAGTTGAACAGCCCGCTGCGCATGCCGGCCAGTTGACGCAGGGTGATCTCGTCGCCGCCCGGCACACCGTCGACGTACGTGCCGATGGTGTCGTCGAGGCCGATCTCGCCCTCGTCGACCAGTTCGAGGACCGCGGTGACGGTGAACGTCTTGGTCTCGCTGCCGATCCGCATGTGCAGGTCCGGCCGCATCCGCTCGCCGGTGCTCCTGTCGGCGACGCCGAAGGACTTCACGTACCGGCCCTTGTCGGGCGTCCAGATGCCGACGCTCACGCCGGGCACGGCCGCCTCCTTCATGACGCGCTGGACGGCCTGGTCGATCTGCCGCCGCACGGCGGGGGTCAGTTCGCGGACGTCGTCCCCCGACGGAGACGGCGAGGGCGCCTGGGCGACGGCCGGGGGCGACGGCGCCGCGGTGGCACCCGCGGCCGGTGCCACCAGCGCACCCACCGCCGTGGCGACGACGGCTCCTCTGCGCAGTCGATGACGCGGCTGGCTCATGGGCCCACTCCTCCACGAGGAGACGTTCGCCGCAGGCCACAGCCGCACCAGGGGCACGGGCCGCATGCGGCCCATCAGCACCAGCATAGGAGCGGCCCCGCACCGCTGCCTGTCGGCACCTTCGCCGACGCGTACGCCCCGGGGGCACGCGGGCGGTGCCGCGAAGAGCCCCGCCGCCGGCGCCGGCTCCGGCCCCGGAACCCCGTCCGTGTCACCGCGGCCGGCGTGCGCCCCGCACCCCCTTCATCTCCCGCCGCCCGCCGACGGGTTCATCCCGCCTGCCCGGCCGTCCGCCCGGCTCGTCGGCTGCCGCGCTCGCGTACGTGCACATGGCCGTCGAGCGGGAACTCCGGCGGTGCGGCGAGCAGCAGGCCGTCGAACCCGTAGCCGCTCTTCTGCGCCACCCGGCAGGACGCGGTGTTGTCGGCCTGGTGCAGCAGGGTGAGGCGGGTGAGCCCGGCGAAGGCGGTGAACGCCCAGTCCGTCAGGGCGCCCAGTGCCCGGGGGGCCACGCCCCGGCCGCGGGCGTGGGCGGCGGTCCAGTAACCGACCTCCGGGGCGGCTCCGTGAGGGCTCGTGAGGACGACGTTCCCGGCCAGCCGGCCCTCGTCGTCGCCGGGACGGACCTCCAGGACGGCGAAGGCGAGGCGCCGCCCCGTCCGCCAGCCCTGCCGCTGCTCCCCCACCCAGCGCGCCGCGTCCGCCTCGTCCGCCACGGTCACGCCGGACCAGCGGCGCATGGCCGGATCCGCGTACACCCCCGCCAGTGAGGCCGCGTCCCGCGGGCGCCACGGGCGCAGCAGCAGGGCGGAGGCCGACGCGGTGGCGCCGGCCTCCAGACGTACCGGATCGTCGTCCATGCGCCGAGCGTACGTGACGGGTGTCCGGGCTCTCCGACTCCGGGGCGGGGCGGGGGCGAGGGCGGCGTCGGGGCCGGGGCCAGGGGCGGGGCGGGGCGGGATCGGGGCCGGGGCGGGTCAGGACGTGGACGTCCCGTCACCGGGTTCCGCGACGGGCGCGGTGAGGTCCTCCGCCTCCGGAAGCTCCTCGACGTCCACGCCGCGCACCTGCGCCAGTTCGTGCTTGAGCGCGGCGAGTTCGGCGCCGCCGGCCATGTGGTGGGTGAGTTCCTCCAGGCTCACCTCGCTGCGGTCGGCGGAGAGTTCCAGGGTGCCCAGGCGCAGCACGCTGAAGTGGTCGCCGACCATGTAGGCGTGGTGGGGGTTGTGGGTGATGAAGATGACGCCGAGGCCGCGGTCGCGGGCGGCGGCGATGTACTTCAGGACCACGCCGGACTGCTTGACGCCGAGGGCGGCGGTCGGCTCGTCGAGGATCAGCACGCGGGCGCCGAAGTGGACGGCGCGGGCGATGGCGACGCACTGGCGCTGGCCGCCGGAGAGGGTGCCGATGGGCTGTTCCAGGTCGTCGAGGGCGATGCCCATGGTGCGCAGTTCCGCGTCCGCGATCCTCTTCATGCGGTCGATGTCGAGGCGGCGGACCGGCCAGGGCCCCTGGGTCAGTTCCGAGCCGAGGAAGAAGTTGCGCCAGACCGGCATGAGGGGGACGGTGGCGAGGTCCTGGTAGACGGTGGCGATACCGCGGGCGAGGGCGTCGCGGGGGGTGGTGAAGCGGACCGCTTCGCCGTCGACGAGGAACTCGCCCTCGGTGTGCTGGTGCAGCCCCGAGACGATCTTGATCAGGGTGGACTTGCCGGCGCCGTTGTCGCCGAGGACACAGGTGACCCGGCCGGGACGGACGACGAGGCTCACTCCGTGCAGGGCGCGGATGTTGCCGTAGGACTTGCCGGCGCCCCGCAGTTCGACCAGCGGGCGCTCTCCGTCCGGGGGCGGGGTGCCCGCGAGGACGGCGTCGTGCGGTCCTGTGTTGTCTGTCGTCATGGGGGTCACCTCCGGGTCGCCGTGCGCTGGACCCACAGATTGATGAGGACGGCGCCGAGGAGCATCACGCCGAGGAAGGCCTTGAACCAGTCGGGGTTCCAGCCGGCGTAGACGATGCCCTGCTGCACCATGCCGAACATGAACGCGCCGAAGACCGGCCCGACCGCCGAGCCGTAGCCGCCGGTCAGCAGACAGCCGCCGATCACGGCCGCGGCGATGTAGATCAGCTCCTGGCCGACGCCCTCGCCGGACTGCACGGTGTTGAAGGAGAACAGCTGGTGCATGCCGAGGAACCAGGCGCCGAAGCCGACCAGCGTGAACAGCGAGATCTTGGTGAAGGTGACCGGCACGCCGACGGCCCGGGCGCTCTCCTGGTCGCCGCCGACGGCGTAGATCCAGTTGCCGTACCGGGTGCGCAGCAGCACCCAGGTGGCGAGCGCGGCGAAGAGGAGCCACCACACGACGGTGATCTTCACCTGGACGCCGCCGACGTCGAACGACGAGGCGAAGACCGCCCTGGCCTGGTCGAAGCCGTCCATGTCGCTGATGTCGTCGGTGGCGACGTCGCCGGTGACCAGCCGGGTCACGGCGAGGTTGACGCCCTGGAGGATCAGGAAGGTGCCGAGGGTCACCAGGAAGCTCGGCAGGCCGGTTCTGACCAGCAGCCAGCCGTTGAACAGGCCCACGGAGAGCGAGAGGACCAGGGCGAGGACGACGCCCGTCCACACGTTCAGGGTCAGCTGGTAGCTGAGCATGGCCGCGGTGAGCGCCGAGCTGATCACGGCGACACCGGCCGACAGGTCGAACTCGCCGCCGATCATCAGCAGCGCCACCGGCAGTGCCATGATCCCGATGGTCGACGACTGGTAGAGGATGTTGGCCATCGAGCTGCCGTCGCGCACGGGCGGGGCGGTGGCGAGGAAGAACAGGTACACCGCGACCGCGCCGAGGAGGACGCCGACCTCGGGGCGGGCCAGCAGCCGGCGGGCCGGGGAGCGGCGCGCGGTCCGTCCGCCGGTCCCCTTCGGGCGGGGCGCCGGCGGTGTGCCCACCGCCGGCCCGGCGTGCGGGGCCCCGCTCATCACCGGGTGCCCTTCTCCGCGAAGCCGGCGACGGTCTCGACGTTGGACTTGTCGACGAAGGCCGGGCCGGTCAGCACCGGCTGCTCGCCGCCGCCCATGTAGTTGCCGTTGTTCTTGTAGAGCCACAGCGAGTCGACCGCCAGGTAGCCCTGGAGGTAGGGCTGCTGGTCGACGGCGAACTCGATGGTGCCCTCGCTGATGGCGCCGGTCAGTTCCTTGTTCAGGTCGAAGGTGGCGATCCTCGCCTTGCTGCCCGTCTCGGACACCGACTGCGCGGCCGTCATCGCGATCGGGGCGCCGAGGGTGACGACGTGGTCGATGGAGGCGTCCTGCTCGAGCTTGGCGGTGATCGTGGACTTCACGGACGGCATGTCGGTGCCGTTGACGAAGAGGTTCTCGACGGTGCCGGAGAACGTCTTCCTCACGCCGTCGCAGCGCTGGGTGAGGCCGACGTTGCCCTGCTCCTGGATGACGCAGACGGCGTTCTTCGCGCCGAGCGAGTTCAGCTTGCCGCCGAGGGCCTCGCCGGCCACCGTCTCGTCCTGGCCGAAGAACTCCAGCAGGCCGAGCCGCTGCCAGTCGCTCACCCCCGAGTTCAGTCCGACGACGGGGATCTTCGCGGCCGTCGCCCTGGCGATGACGGCCTTGAGGGCGTCGGGCTTGGCGAGGGTGACGGCGATGCCGTCGACCTTCTGGTCGACGGCGTTCTGGATCAGGTTGGCCTGGTTGCCGGCGTTGGGGTCGCGGGAGTAGACCAGCTTGACGTTGTCCTTCGCGGCGGCGGCCTCGGCGCCCTTGCGGACGATGTCCCAGAAGGTGTCGCCGGGCGCCTGGTGGGTGATCAGGGCGACCGTCATCCGCGGTGTGCCGGCCTTGCCCGCGGCGGCGCCGCCTCCCCCTTCCTCGGCCTTCTTGCCTCCGGAACCGCTGGAGCAGCCCGCGAGGGTCAGGGCCACCGCCGCGGCCATGGCCACGACCGGGGCGAGTCTGCGGGAGCGGGAGGGGGAGGAGTTGTCCATCTTTCCAGCACCTCACTGTGCGACGGGGACGACGGGGAACGAGGATCCGATCGCGGCCGGGAGCCTCACACCCGACGACGACGCGCCCGACGGTGACGCACCCGACGGTCACGATCTACCCCGTGCGCACCGCCGTCACCCTCCGCCCCGGGAGAGACGGCGTCCCCGGGGCGGGCGGCCGCGGGCTCAGCGGGGCGCCATGCGCAGTGCGCCGTCCATGCGGATCGTCTCGCCGTTGAGGTAGTCGTGGTCGACGATCGCCAGGGCGAGCCGGGCGTACTCCTCCGGCCGGGCCAGACGGGGCGGGAAGGGCACGCCGGCGGCGAGCGAGGTGCGGAACTCCTCCGACACCGTGGCCAGCATCGGCGTCTCCACGACGCCGGGGGCGATGGTGCACACCCGGATGCCGTACTGCGCCAGGTCGCGGGCTGCGGGCAGGGTCAGGCCGACGACACCGCCCTTGGAGGAGGAGTAGGCGGCCTGGCCGATCTGGCCGTCGTAGGCGGCGATGGAGGCGGTGTTGACGATCACGCCGCGCTGTCCGTCGCCGTCGGCCTCGGTGCCGGCGATGGCCTCCGAGGCGAGCGCGAGCACGTTGAAGGTGCCGATCAGGTTGATCTGGATCACCTTGGCGTACAGGGCGAGGTCGTGGACGCCCTTCCTGCCGAGGATCCGCATCGACGGGCCGATGCCGGCGCAGTTGACGACCGTGCGCAGCGGGACGCCCGCGCCCGCCGCGGTGGCGACGGCGGCGCGCACCTGCTCCGGGTCGGTG
The DNA here is from genome assembly GCF_042731035.1 of Streptomyces sp. NPDC059895. NCBI lineage: Bacteria > Bacillati > Actinomycetota > Actinomycetes > Kitasatosporales > Streptomycetaceae > Streptomyces > Streptomyces sp. NPDC059895. The sequence goes on along the minus strand of NZ_JBHWKO010000017.1, from coordinate 97,368 downwards.
ACGTCGGCGGCGACGTAGGTGACGCCGGCGACGTCCGGGGCCCGGTCGATGCCGTCCTTCAGGTCGAGGGCGAAGACCGTGGCGCCGCGCTCCGCGAGCGCCCTCGCGGTGGCCGCGCCGAGGCCGGACGCACCGCCGGTGACGAGGGCGGCGGTGTTCTCGAGCTGCATCATCACTCCTTGCCGAGGACGGTGAGCACACCGCCCTCGCTCCGGTCCAGCGCACGGGAGATGATCATGCGCTGGATCTGGTTGGTTCCCTCGAAGATCTGCATGACCTTCGCCTCGCGCATGTAGCGCTCGACGGGGAAGTCGCGGGTGTATCCGTACCCGCCGAGGACCTGCACCGCGTCCGTGGTCACCTTCATGGCGTTGTCGGTGGCCACGAGCTTGGCGATGGACGCCTCCCGGGTGAAGGGCAGGCCGAGGTCCTTCAGCCGGGCGGCGGCCAGGGCGGTGGCGCGCGCCGACTCGATCGCGGCGCCCATGTCGGCGAGGACGAACGCCAGCCCCTGGTGCTCGATGATCGGCTTGCCGAACGTCTCCCGCTCCCGCGCGTAGCGCACGGCGTGGTCGAGGGCGCCCTGGGCGAGGCCGGTGGCGACGGCGGCGATGCCGAGGCGGCCGCAGTCCAGGGAGGCCAGCGCGATCCTCAGTCCCTCCCCCTCCTCCCCGATGCGGCGGGCGACCGGCACCCGCACGCCGTCGAGCCGCATGGTGGCGGTCGCCGACCCGGTCAGGCCCATCTTGCGCTCCGGCGGGTCGGCGCTCAGCCCCGGGGTGTCCGCCGGGACCAGGAAGCAGGAGACGCCGTGGGCGCGGTCCTCGGAGGTGCGGGCCATGACCGTGTAGAAGTCGGCGTACCCCCCGTGCGTGGTCCACGCCTTGGCTCCGTCGAGGACGTACGTGTCGCCGTCGCGGACCGCGCGCGTGAGCATGGCCGCCGGGTCGGAGCCGGCGTGCGGCTCGGACAGGCAGTAGGCGCCGAGGAGCTCCCCGCCCAGCATGTCCGGCAGCCAGGCGCGCCGCTGCTCCTCGGTGCCGAACCGGGCCAGCGGGAAGCAGGACAGCGCGTGCACGGAGAGGCCCACGGCGACGCTCGACCAGACCGCGGCGATCTCCTCCAGCACCTGGAGGTACACCTCGTACGGCTGGCCCGCCCCGCCGTCCTCCTCGGCGAACGGCAGCCCGAGCAGCCCGCTGCGGCCGAGCGTGCGGAAGACGTCGCGGGGGAACGTTCCGTCCGCCTCCGCGTCGGCGACCCGGGGTGCGAGTTCCTTGGCGGCGAGGGTGCGGGTGAGCTGGATGAGCTCGACGGCTTCCTCGGTCGGCAGGGCGCGAGTGGCAGGCATGGTGACCTCCACGGAGTAGTACTCCGAGTGATACTGGAGTGCAGTGATACTGGAGTGCGTACGAACGTATCAATCACAGTACTGCACGGCCGCCGGGGAAGACACCCGTTCGCGAGGGGAGGTTGCCGCCGGGGGCGGCGACGGGAAGCGGCCGGCGGAACGGCCGCGGCGGGGACGCGGGAGACGGAACGGCCGCGCCGGGAAGCGGGAGACGGAACGGCCGCGGCGGGAAGCGGGCGTCAAGGGGCGACGGCGTGCACGATCAGCGACGCGAGCTGCTCGTAGGCCTCCGCGTCGGTCAGCCCGGTGCGTGCCTTGAGCTCGCCCTGCTGGATCTGCCGCATGGTCGCGGCGGCGACCTCGCCCACGAAGGCGGCGTGCACGTCGCGGAACGCGCCGTCGGAGACGCCCTCCGCGATCAGCCGGCGGACCCGCTCCGCGGCCATCCGCGTGTTCGCCTCGTAGACCTCCCGGGCGGGCGGGAAGTCGGCCACGTCGTCGAGGAAGCGGCGGGAGAGCGGACGCAGTTGCTCGGCGACGGCCGTCAGGTACGCGCGGACCCGGTCCGCCGGATCCGCGGTCTGCGCCACCCGCTTCTCGACGGCCTCGGTCGCCCCCCGGAAGTAGTGCTTTACCGCCTCCACGACCAGCCCCTGCTTGCTGGGGGCCAGCTGGTACAGCGTCGTCTTCGAACAGCGCAGCCGCACGGCGAGGTCGTCGAGGGTCAGGTCCGAGAACCCCTCCGCCGTCAGCAGCGCGACGAGTCGTTCCAGCAGGTCGGCCTGTCGGGCGGTACGGCGGGTGGACGGCATGATCCCAGCGTAACCGCGCCACGCCCGGCCGCTGCCGCCCGGCTGCCCGAGCCCTGGGCCCGCCCGCGTTGGTCCTCTCCCCACCCCGTCTGGCACTCTGTCACCTCAGGACCACGGCGCTCTCCGTCCGCGCCGACGAGGGGGACACGATGCCCGAGGAGCTGGAACTGACGGCCGCGGTACGGCTCGTGCGCGACGCGTTGCTGAGCGCCGCCGCCGACACGCACGACGACCTGCGCTTCGAGGTGGGCCCGGTCGGCATGGAGTTCACGGTCGAACTGCGGCGGGACGTCGCCGCGAAGACCGGCTTCCGGGCCTGGGTCCTCTCCGGCGACGCGGAGGCGAGGGCCGGCCGGACCCGCACCCACAAGGTCTCGCTGACCCTCACGCCGAAGCGGGCCGACGGCCGGGCGGTGGAGATCTCCCGGAGCCTGGCGGACGGGGACCCGGCGGACGGGGGCGTGCCGGGCGGCGGCGCCGGGGCCGACGACGGCTCCGCCCTCTTCCTGGCGCCCGACGCCTCCTGACCGCCCGTCCCGCGCGAGAGGGCACGGACGCCATGAACAGAAGTCGGCTGGTCGCCGTGCGCGCCGACGGGGACGGCAGCGGCGGCCGGGTCGGTTCGGGGTGCGTGATCGCGCCCCGCCTGGTGCTGACGGCGGGCCACGCGCTGCCCCCGCGGGGGACCGCCGGGCCGGCCGCCGGTGCGCGGGTGCGGGTGCAGTTGTTCACCGCCCGGCGGCTCGTTCCCGCCGCCGTCGTCTGGGACGGCCGGCCGGCGGGCCTCGACGCGGCCCTGCTGGAGGTGGCGCCGGAGGACTGGCCGCTCGACGTCGCGGACTCCCCGGTGCGGTTCGGCCGGTTCGTGACCCTGCGGGCGGGACAGCCCGCCGACGCCCTGGGCTTCGCCCGGGCCCAGGCCTCCTCCCCCGCCGGTCTGGAGACCGCCCAGGTCTCCGGCACGGTGAGCCCCGGGGACCGGATGATCGCCGACCGCTGGGAACTCGGTGTCGACCGGGCCCCCGCCGACCTCGGCGCGTCCCCGTGGAGCGGGATGTCGGGGGCGGCGCTGTGGAGCGGCCCGCTGCTGTGCGGCGTGGTGGTGGTGGACTCGGCGCACTGGAACCACGGCAAGCTCCAGGCGGTACCGGCGCACCGGCTGCTGGCCCAGGAGGAGTTCCGGTCACTGCTGACCCGGCGCACCGGGTACGTACCGCTGGCCGAGGCGGTGGAACTGGAGGCGCTGTGCGAACCCGCCGTGCCCAGCCGCGCCCCGCGGCTGCCGTCCGAGTTGCTGCGCCCGCAGGCCGAAGCGGTGCCCTTCACCGGCCGGGCCCGGGAGCTGCGGGACTTCGAGGACTGGTGCGCCGAGGGCGGCGGCCTCGCCACCCGGCTGATCACCGGGCTGGGCGGCCAGGGCAAGTCCCGTTTCGCCCGGGAGCTGTCGGTGCGCATGGCGACCCGCGGCTGGGTCGCCGCGCTGCTGCACGAGTCCGCCGCCGAACGGGCCGACCTGGTACGGGGGTTGCGGGCGCTGACCGCCGTCGACCAGCGGATGCTGCTCGTCATGGACTACGCCGAGACCAGCCCCGAGCTGATCGGCAACGTGCTGGAGGTTCTGGAGGCGCGCGGCGGCCATCATCCCGTACGGATCGTGCTGATCGCGCGCAGCGCGGGCGAGTGGTGGGAGCAGCTCCCGGGTGCCACCGCGCGCAGCGCCGGGACGCTGAGCGGGGCCCACACCGTCGAACTCCGCGACGTCGCCACGACGCCCGCGCAGCGCGCCCTGATGTACGAGGGGGCGGTGCGGGCGCTGGCCCGGCGGCTGCCCGGGCTGCGGGAGCTGACCGAGTACGCCCGCGTCGACTGGGCCGCGGTCGAGCGGACGGTTCTGTCGCGGCCCTACCGGGACTTCGACAACGGCTCCGCCCTGCATCTGCACATGCGGGCCCTTCTGCACCTCCTCACGGAGGCCGACCTCCGGGCGGACCGGCCGGCGGACCGGCCGGCGGGCGGGCCTGCTGACGGCTTCCCGTACGGCTCTCCGGACGGCCGCACGGACAGCCGCACGGACAGCCGCACGGACAGCCGCACGGACGGCTGTACTGACAGCCGCACGGACGGCTGTACTGACACCCGTGACGCGGCCGGCGGCCCCGGCCCGGCCGCGTCACGGGTGCCCCGCCCGGGCCGGGAGCCGGACGTCCGGGCGCAGCTCCTCGGGCACGAACGGCGGTACTGGAAGCGGACCGCCGGCGCCTGGGCCGAGCTCGGCGGCCTCGGCCACGACGTGCTGGCCGACGCGGTGGCGACGGCCACGCTGTCCAGGACCGCCGATCCGCAGCGCGCCGCCGAACTGCTGGGACTGCTCCCGGGCCTGGCCGGCGAGGAGCGGATCAGGGCCGCGGCGGAATGGCTCCACCGGCTGTACCCGCCGACCGAGGCGTCGTACTGGGGCGCCCTGGAACCCGATCTGCTCGGCGAGTACCACGTGGCCCTGCGGTGCCGCGGGAACAGGGCCCTGCTGGGCTCGCTGCTGCCCCGGCTGAGCGGCCGCGAGGCCGAACGGGCGCTGACCGTGCTGGCCCGGGCCGAGGCCCAGCCCGGCTGCCCCTGCCCGGATCTGGCGGAGCAGGTGGCGGACCTGATCGTCGGCCACCCCGACGCCCTGGCCGTCCCGGCGGTGGTGGTCGCCGGGCGGTCGGAGAACCCGGGCTTCCTGCTGCACGCGCTGCACCGGCTGGTCGAGCGGCCCGATCTGCCGCTCGGCCTGCTGGAGGTGCTGCACGCCGCGGTGCCGGACCGCAGCCGTCTGCTGGGCGAGCAGGCGCTGGACATCGCCGGGCGGCTCGTCCACGCGCACCGCCGCCGGGCCCGCCTCGCGGGCGGCGCCCTCGCCCGGCCCCGGGTGCGGGCCGACCTGGCGAGGGCGGAGCACAACCTCGCGGTCCGGCTGAGCTCCGTACGGCGCTGGACGGACGCCGTGGAACGCGGCGGCCGTGCGGTACGGCTGTACCGCGGGCTGGCCCGCAGCGACCCGGGCGCGTACCTTCCGCTGCTTGCCGAGTCGATCGGGGTGCGCTGGGGCGCGCTGTTCGAACTGGGCCGGTACCGCGAGGCGCTGGCGGACTGCACGGAGGCGGTACAGGTCGGCCGGCGGCTGGTGGCGGACGGGGCCGGGACGCGGACCGCGGCCGCCGCGATGCCGCACCGGGCCCGGCTGGCGCAGGCGCTGAGCAACCTCTCCGTGGTGCTGGCCTCGCGGAACCTGCGCGTGGAGGCGCTCAGCGCCGGCGAGGAGGCCGTGGAGATCCTGGAGGAACTGGTCCGCGACCGGCCCACCCGCCAGCACCTCGCCCTGCTCGCCGGCGCGCTGCACAACCTCGCCAACCGGCGCTCACCGGGTCAGGACGCCCTGGAGACGGTGACCCACGCCGTCCTGATCCGGCGCCGGCTCGCCCAGGTCCATCCGGACGCCTACCTGCCCGCCCTGGTGGAGTCCCTGCACAACCAGGCGCTGGAGCTGACCGCGCTGAACCGCTACTCGGCGGCGGTGCGGGTCATCGACGAATGCCTGCGGGTGACGCTGCACCTGGTGGAGGACCAGCCCACCATCCACCGTCCCACGCTGGCCCGGGTGCTCGGGACCCGGGCCGGGGCGCTCAGCGGGGCAGGCTCGCACGCCCAGGCGGTCCGTACGGCGGTGCGGGCGCTGCTGCTCCTCCAGGATCTCGCGCGCGAACGGCCCGCCGACTACGAGCAGGCCATCGAGGCCATGACACGGTACACGGCGAACGTGGCCTGGGACGCGTACGCCGGCTGGGACGAGGCGGCCGGGGCCGCGTGGTGGCTGCGGCTGCACCAGGACGCCAACCGCCGGGCCGCCGTGCGCCGTGAGCGGGAGCGGCGGGAGCGGTGGCGCGCGACCCGGTGGCGCCGGGTCCCGGAATGGCTGGGCCGGTGGGCCGGTATCCGGCTGACGGTGTCGCGCCGGCACGATCCGGCGAAGCCCGCGGCGCGGATCCCCCGTTTCGACGTGGACCTCACCCTGCCCCCCGTCCCCGGCACCCCGGACGGGGACGACAGGATCCGTGACCAGCGTGAGTTCCGCAGACTGCTGGACCGCGGAGGCCTGATCCGGGTGGAGACCCCGAAGCCGGACACGATGCGCGGGCTGTCCCAGCTCGCAGAGGCGCTGGCGCGCGCCTACGAGATGGAGGTGACCTTGGAGTCGTACCTGCCGGACCAGGCGCGGTAGGGGAGCACCGTGCCGCGGGGGGCCGGGGACGGCAGTGCGGTCAGCGGACCGGCCCCCGGACCGCGCACGGCGGGTCGTGGCTTCCGCGCCCGGTACGGCCACCGTCGCCGCGTCCCTCACGCGTCGGCCGCTCCGGCCCGTCCGCACGACGTGTCCCGGAGGCGGAGAGCCAGCTCGGCGTCGAAGCGGAAGTCCGCGTCGCCGAGGCGGTCTCCGAAGAGTTCCCTCAGCTGACGCAGCCGGTTGCGGGCCGTCTGGGGATGGATGCCCAGCGCTGTGGCGACCTCCGGCGCGGACCTGCTCCAGGAGGAGAGCAGGGCACGCAGCGTCTCCTCGAGGCGCTTGGCCTTGCCCGGTGACAGTCCTTCCAGGGGATCGGTCAGCCGCTCGGCCACCAGGGCACTGACGGGCTCGCCCGCCAGCAGGATGAGGTCGGTCAGATGTGTCTCGGCCTTCACCAGCGTCGTGTCGCCCGCGATGCGGCCCCGGCGGATGTGGTGCACCGTCAGGCGGGCGCAGTGCAGCGACAGCCACGCCTCCGCCAGGGGGACCGCCGGTCCCACGACCAGGCGCCGCCCGGGAAGCGCCGCCCGCAGGCGTTGCTCCCGTTCGAGTCCGCCCGTGGCCGGGAAGACCGCACGCAGTTCGGTGCCGCGAGTGACGAACAGAACGTCGGGGAGGTGCCCGAGCGGTGGCGTGGTCTGGTTCTCGACGACGAGACAGGAGACCTGCTCGGGCAGTGGCCACCGCGCCTTGTCGGCCAGGACCTCCAGTGCGGCGCCTCCGTCGAGGTCGCGCTGGAGCAGACGCTCGGCCAGCGCGCGGCGGTGGTCGGCCATCTCGTCCGTGCCCACCGCTTTGGCCTCGGCATAGCCTTTGGTCGACTCGTTGGCCAGGGCGTTGATGTGGACCAGCACGGCCTCGCCCAGGCGCAGCACCGCCGAGAGCGGCAGATCGGCCTGACGGGCGGATTCGACGTAGCAGCGGCAGGCCACCTGCGCCCCGATGCGGTATGCCTCCTGGAGGTGGTCGAGGTCGCGGCCGGCGAAGAACTCGGTGCGGCCGAGTCTGCGGAAATAGGCGGTGACCTGGTCCTGGGGTCGACCGGGGTCCTCGATGAGTTCCACGAACTGGTACACCGCGCGCCGGACCGCGCCGACCAGGTCGCGCCCGACGGGGGACTCCAGCGATCCGCGATAGCTGGCCACGCTGCGCTGGATGACCTCGATCATTTCGGTGGCGATGGTGTCCGCCCGGGGCCGCAGCACATGGGCCATCTCGAGCGGCAACTCGGACCAAGGGGCGTAGATCGGGGCCGTGACGTTGTTCCTTCCCACGCCGAGCACCTCCAGCCGACACGGTGTGAACTACTGCTGACAACTTGTCTCACATGCCGAGCCCTTGGGCAAGAGTGGGCCAGGACTGGTGCAGCGCGCGTTCCCAGTAGGGCCAGTCGTGCGTGCCGTTGCCGTAGAAATCGCTGGTCACCGGCAGCCCGTTGGCTTCCAGCTTCTCGACGAACTGCTTCGAGGTGCCCAGGGCGGCGGGTTCGAGGGCGTCAGCGCCCTCGTCCGGCGCGAGATCACCGGTTCGGCCGTTTCCGGACGAGACGTAGAGCGCCTTTCCGCGCAGTGACTCGACGTTGTCGTACGGATTGTGGGACCGCCACAATCCGTTGGTCAGCCGCTCTTCGCCCCACAGGGCCGTCCAGTTCCAGATTCCTTCCCGGACGAGGATTCCTTTTATCAGCCCGGGAACACCGAAGGACAGCGTGTTGAGCATTCCGCTGTAAGAGGCGGCGGCCCCGAACAGCTCCGGGTGCCGGAACGCGTAGTGCATGGCGCCGAATCCGCCGATGGACAGGCCGGCCACGGACCGCTGGGTGCCCGCCCGGTAGTTGCGTTCGAGGATCTGCCGCGTCTCGGTGACATGGAAGGTCTCCCAGTCCGGCTTCGGACCGAGGCCGAAATTCCACCATGCCGAGTACATTCCGGCCGCCCCGTCGGAGGGCATGACGACCATCACGTCCTTGTCGGCGGTGAACTCCTCGACGTCGGTGAACTGGGTCCACGCGCGGTAGTCGGCCTCGTCGCAGCAGCCGTGCAGCAGCCACAGGGTCGGCCAGGTCCGGTCGGGCCGGCTGTCCCAGCCCTCGGGGAGAAGGACCCGGACCATCGCTCGCCGGCCGAGTGCGGGGGAATCGATCTCCAGGTCGACCGTGCGGTCGTCGATCCGGATCTCGTTCACGACGGCGGCGCCGTCATCGGCGGGCACGGACACGGACGCGGCGACGGCGGGCGTGGCCGCGGGGACGAGAGGGCTCACGGTCAGCGCGGCGGCCAGCAGGGCCACGGCAGCCGCGCGATACCCGCGTGGAATTCTCATGCTCTTTCCTCTCTTGACAGGGGCTTTCCCGACGACGACTTTCCTGGCAACGGCTTTCCCGGCAGCAACTTTCCCGGCAAGGGCTTTCCCGGCAAGGGCTTTCCCGACAAGGGCCGGAACTCACAGCGGGATGTTCCCGTGTTTGCGTGCGGGGAGTTGTCTGCGTTTCGAGCGGAGCGATCGAAAGGCCCGCGCCACCTCGATGCGCGTCGCCGCGGGACGTATGACGCGATCGACGTAGCCTCGCTCGGCGGCCAGATACGGTGACGCCGTTCTCGCCCGGTAGTCGTCCACCAGTGCTTGCCTGATCCGGTCGCGGTCGCCCGCGTCGGTCTCCCGCAGGGTGCGCCGGTGCAGGACGGCGACCGCGCCCTCGGCGCCCATGACCGCGATCTCCGCCGAGGGCCAGGCGAGGTTGATGTCGGCGCCGAGGTGTTTGGAGCCCATGACGGCGTAGCCACCGCCGTAGGCCTTGCGGACCACCACGGTCACCTTGGGGACGGTCGCCTCCGCGTACGCGTAGAGGAGCTTCGCTCCGCGCCGGATGATGCCCGCTCGTTCCTGAGCCAGTCCCGGCAGGTATCCGGGGACGTCGGCCAGGGTGAGCAGCGGGATCCCGAAGGCGTCGCAGAACCGGACGAAACGAGCCGCCTTCTCGGAGGCGTCGATGTCGATGACTCCAGCGAGGTGGCGGGGCTGGTTCGCCACCACGCCGACCGTGCCGCCCTCGACGCGGGCGAACGCGCAGAGCATGTTGGGCGCGAACCCGTCGTGCACCTCCAGGAATTCGCGGTCGTCGGCGAGAGCGGCGACGAGTTCCCGCATGTCGTACGACTGGTCGGGGTCGCCGGGGACGAGGGAGTCCAGCGCCCGGTCGGTGGGAGTGATCTCGTCACCGGAGGTGGACGGGTAGGTGGGAGCGGGGTCCATGTTGTTGGCCGGGAGGTACCCCAGGAGGGTCCGGACCCAGTCGACGGCGTCGTGCTCGTCGCCGGCCCGGTAATGGGCGTTGCCGGACACCGCGCTGTTGACGGCGGCGCCGCCGAGGTCGGCGGCGCTGACGTGTTCGCCGGTGACGGCGGCGACGACGTCCGGTCCGGTGACGAACATGTGCGCCGTCTCGTCGACCATCACGGTGAAGTCGGTGAGGGCCGGGGTGTAGACCGCACCGCCCGCGCAGGGCCCGAGGATCAGGGAGATCTGCGGGACCACCCCGGAAGCGGCGACGTTGCGCATGGCGATCTCGGCGTAGTACGCCAGTGACGTCACACCCTCCTGGATGCGGGCCCCGCCGGAGTCGTTGATGCCCACGATCGGGCAGCCGATGTCGAGGGCCCGGTCCATGACCTTGAGGATCTTCTCGCCGAAGACCTCACCGAGACTGCCGCCCAGGATGCTGAAGTCCTGGGAGAACAGGCAGAGGGGGCGTCCGTCCACGGTGGCCTGGCCGGTCACCACGCCGTCACCGTAGGGGCGGTTGTCCGACATGCCGAAGTCGGTGCAGCGGTGGCGGGCGAAGCGGTCGAACTCGATGAAGGAGCCGGGGTCGACGAGCAGGTCGATCCGCTCACGAGCGGTCAGCTTGCCCTTGGCGTGCTGGCGTTCGCCCGCGCTCTTCTCGTTGACGCGCAGGACCTCGTCGTCGCGTGCGAGCAGGTCGGCGATGCCGTCGGAGTGGCGGTCAGCCACGGTGGCCTCCTGGGACGTGTGTCATCGACTCCAGTTCCTTGAGCAGCCGCTGTGCCACGACGTCGATGTGGGGCGGATCGATCACGGAGATGTGGTCTCCGGGGACGGGGACGACGTCGAGGCCGGGGCACAGGGCGTCCCAGCCCAGGGCGGTGTCGGTGCGCAGATAGCGCGGGTCCAGCGATGTGGTGAGAGGGTGCGGCTCGGCGGCGCGGAAGAGCAGGACCGGGCCGTCGTACGGCCGCGGCCGGTAGGCCTCGGCGATGCGCGCGTCGAGGTACGAGGTGTACTGGTGGTGCAGGGCGGCCTGTCCCAGCTGCGGGACCCGCTCGCGGACGCGTGCGACGACCTGCTCGAACAGGTCGAGGTCGGTTCCCTCGCCGAGGACCGGGACGTCCAGGTCGAGCGCCACGCCGTAGGTGTGCTCGATGTGCTCGGCGAAACGCGCGACGCGGGTGAGGCGTGCCCGGTCGATGTCGTCGGTGGGCAGGGGCAGGATGGCGTCGATCAGGAAGAGCAGGTCGACCTCGGCACCGGCGGCGGTCAGCTGCCGCGCGACCTCGTACGCCAGGCAGCCGCCGAAGGACCAGCCTCCGAGCCGGTAGGGCCCGTGGGGGCGCAGGCGGCGGATCTCGTCGACGTAGGCGGCGGCCTTGGCCTCCACGGTGTCGAGGGTGTCGAGCCGTTCCAGCCCGTAGCAGTTCGCCGCCCGGCCGATCCGGTCGGCGAGTGGCCGGTAGACCGCTGTGGGGCCGCCCGCGGGGTGGAACAGGAAGAGCGCCGCTTCCTGTCCGTGGTCGGCGAGGACCCGCACCGGGCCGTCGGCGCCGCCCTCGATCCGGTGGCGCAGCAGATCGGCGACGGTGGCGATCGTGTCCGTGCCGGTGAGCCGGACGGGGTCGTCTCCGGGCAGGGCGGCCGTCATCTCGTGCGCCAGGCGGGCCAGGTCCGCGTCCGTGGCACCCGCGGTGTCCAGCGTGACGTCGACGGTACGGCCGTGGGCGCCGAGTACGTGGCGCCAGTGCCGGGCGACCCAGCGCTCGGCGGTGTCGCGCGGTTCCGGTCCCGGGGCGCTCCCGGTGCCCGGCCGCTGCCGGGGCACCGCCGTCGTGTCGGTGGCGAGCCGTTCGGCCAGCGCGGCGGCGAGTTCGGTGGTCGAGGCGCCCCGCAGCAGCAGCGGGAGCGGCAGCGGCACGCCGAGGTCGCGTTCGACGGTGGAGCGTGCCCGCATGGCGGTGAGCGAGTCCAGTCCCAGTGACGTCAGGGGCACGTCGGGGTCGAGCGATGACGCGTCGGCACGGAGCAGTGCGCCGAACACGACGAGCAGATGGCCGGCGATCGCCTCCGGCGTGGCGCCGACGGCCGTCCGCGTCGAGGCCGGCGCCGGTGCGGCCGGCTCCGCGAAGTAGGCCCGGCCCACGGCGTCGGGGAACACGTCCCGCACGGAGCTCAGGTCCAGCCGGAACACGCCGACTTGGGACAGTCCCGAGGCCAGGAGCTCCCCCAGGGCGGCGAAGCCTTCGACGGGTCCGAGGCGCGCGGCCGCGGACTCCGCCGTCGCGACGGCGGCACCGATCCCGGACCAGGCACCCCAGTGGACGGTGACCACCGGGACACCCCGCGCGCGCCGGTAGGCGCCGAAGGCGTCGAGCCAGGCGTTCGCGGTGGCGTAGGCGGCCTGCCCCGGGGAACCGAGCAGGGCCGCGGCCGAGGAGTAGTCCACCCACCAGTCCAGATCGAGCGCCGCCGTCGCCTCGTGCAGCCGCAGGGCGCCGTCGGCCTTGGCCCGCCAGACGGCGTCGAGCTGGCCGTCGGTCATGGCCATTACGGCAGCGTCGTCGAGGGCGCCCGCGGCGTGGATCACGCCGCGGACCGGGATGCCGTCCGCACCGCCCTCGGCGACCATGCGGTCGGCGGTGCCGGAGTCGGCGATGTCACCGGTGACCACGGCCACCTCGACGCCCGTCGAGCGCATCCGGTCGATGCTCTCGGCCGCGGCGGATGCGGGCGGCCGGCGGCCGGCGAGCACCAGCCGGGTCGCGCCCCGCTCGGCCAGCCACTCGGCGGTGGCCAGGCCGAGGCCGGTGAGACCACCGGTGATCAGGTAGGAGCCCGGCCGTACGACCGGTGTGCGCGGGGTGCCCGGCCGGGGCGCGCCGCCCCGCAGTCTGCGCACGTACCGTACGCCGCCGCGCCACGCGACCTCGTCGTCCGGCGCGGCCGCGAGGATCTCGGCGGCCGCCTCCGCGACGGCCCGCCCGTCGGGCGCCGGGTCGAGGTCCACGAGGGTGGCGCGCAGCTCCGGGTGTTCGAAGGCGAGTACGCGGACCAGCGCACGCAGCGCGGCCCGACCCGGGTGTCCGGGCTGGTCGTCGGTGACCGAGGCGGCGCCCCGGGTCACCAGCCACAGCCGGGGCGGGGTGTCGAGTTCGGCCAGGGCGCGGACGGTGTCCGCGACCGAGGCGACGAGCCGGCGGGCCGCTCGTGGATCGAGCGGTGCGGACGGGCCGTCGATGGCCAGGACCACGCTGTCGCGGCCGGCTGTGCGGGCGGCGGACCGGTGCGCCGGGGCCAGGTGCGCCGGGGCCAGGTGGACCCGTCCCCCGTGTGCGGTGATCTGGTCGGCGAGCTCGGCCGTCCAGGCGGCTCCGGCTCCGTGGTCGAGCAGCACCTGAGTGCCCTGAGGGCCCGTTGGCCGGGGCGGCCCGTCGTGCGGCAGGGGTGTCCACACGGCGTGATGGCCGAGCCGGTCGAGGCCCAGGGGGAGGTCGCCGCCGGGCAGGGGGGCGCACTCGACGGACGCGAACATCGCCACCACCTGGTCCCGGGCGTCGAGGACCTGTACGTCCCCGTGGCGGACAGCGCCCTCTCCGGCCGGCGCGAGCCTGGCCCGGACCCGTACGCCCGCGGCGGGGTCGCCGTACACGTGGACGCCGCCGAAGCGGACCGGCAGCCAGGCCGTGCGTGCGGCCTCGTCCGTGTCGACCGCCGCGGCCAGCGCGTGCAGGCAGGCGTCGGCCCAGGCGGGGTGCAGGTGGAAGCGGCGGATGCGCAGGTGTTCGGGCACGGCGAGATCAGCCCGGGCGGTGCCCGCCGACGCCGTGGCCGACCGCAGCGCCCGGAACGCCGGGCCGTAGTGCTGGCCGACGTCGTCGAAGCGCCGGTAGACATCGACCGGGTCGCCGTCGGGCACGGGGAAGGCGTCGGCCGGGTCGCCGTCGGGCACGGCGAAGACGTCGGCCCGGTCGCCGCCGGGCACCGCGAAGACGTCGGCCGTGTGGCGTCGGGTCGGCACGGCGGTGGCATCGGCCGTGTGGCGTCGGGTCGGCACCGCGGTGGCATCGGCCAGCAGGACGTGCCGGTCCCCCACGGGTCCGTACACGCGTACGGCCAGTCCCGTGCCGGTCCGGCGTCCGCGCAGGCACACCCGGGTCCGCTCGGCCAGCGGAAGCATGCGGTGCAGCACCAGGTCGCGCACCGCGACCGGACCGAGCACCGACTGCCCGGCGGCGAGCACCAGTTCCAGGTGAGCGGTGGCCGGCAGGACCGGTACGCCGTCGACGGCGTGATCGGCGAGCCAGGGGTGGTCGGCGAGCCCGACGTCGCCGAACCACACGTGCCCGTCGCCTTCGGGCAGTTCGTTTCCCTCCCCCAGCAGGGGATGGCCACCGACGGGCCTGCCCGCCGGGGCGGACGGGACCCAGTACGGGCGGTGTTCCCAGCCCGGCGCGGGCAGGTCGAGCACCACTCGGTCGGGGTGCCGGGCGAGCAGGACGTCCGGGTGCCCCAGGACGTGGGCGCGCGCCACCGCGGCGGCGAATCCCCCGGTCGAGCGGTCCGGGTCACGGCGTACGGTCGCCAGCACCTGTGCGGCGCACTCCCGGCCGGCCGCGGTCTGCTCGACGGCGATCGTCGCGACGGGGTGCGCGGACACCTCGACGAAGCCGTGGCGGCCGTCGTCGAGGGCGGCCGCCACGGCCTGGGTGAACCGGACCGGACGGCGCAGGTTGGCCGCCCAGTAACCGGCGTCGAAGGCGGCTTCTGTCCGGGGGTCGTCGGTGACGGTGGAGTACAGGGGGATCGTGGGCGTGGCGGGGTGGATCGACCCGAGGCCGGCGCGGAACCGGCCCAGCAGGGGATCCACGGCCGCCGAGTGGCCGGCGCCGCCCACCTTCAGCATCCGTGCCAGGCCGCCGCCCGCGCCGACGTGGGCGACCAGGGCGGCGACCTGTTCGCGCGGTCCGCTGACGGTGCACTGGGTCGGGGACGCGTGGACGGCGACGGTGACCGAGGGGAACGCCTCGCGCAGCTCGGTGAGTTCTTCCGCCGACAGTTCGACGGCGGCCATCGCGCCCGCGCCCGCGCCGTCGACGTCGGCCAGCAGGGCGGAGCGGGCGAGCACCACCCGAAGGCCGTCCCGGGCGGTCAGCGCTCCCGCCACGACGGCGGCGGCGATCTCGCCGATCGAGTGGCCGATCACCGCGCCGGGTGTCACGCCGTGGGCGCGCCACAGCTCGGCCAGTGCGAGCTGCATGCCGAACAGTGCGGGCTGGTGGACCCGGAAGTCCTGGGCCCGCGCGTTCTCACCCAGGGCTGCCGAGAGCGGGAACCCCGCCAGGTCGGTGTAGTGGCGGTCCAGTTCGGACACCGCGCGGGCGAACGCCGGTTCCTCCTGGAGGAGCCTGGCGCCCATCATCGGCCATTGCGAGCCGTAGCCGGAGAACACGAAGACCGGTGCCCGGTCGAGCGCCGGGGACGGCTGCGCGGTGTCCAGCAGTTCGTGGGGGCGGCCGGCGGCGAGGGCGCTCAGTGCGGCGAGGACGCCGGACCGCTCGGTGGCGACGATCGTCGCGCGGCAGGTGCCGTGGTCGCGGCCGTGGGCCAGCGCGGCGGCCAGCCGATGCGGTGACACGTCCCGCTCGGTCAGCCAGTCGGCGAGCGCCCGGGCGTCGCGGGCGAGCCGCTCGGTGGTCGGGGCACCGAGGCCGATCACCGCCGGGCGCCGCTGCGGCTGCACGGCCTGTGGTGCGGAGCGCGGCCACTCCTCGAGGACGAGGTGGGCGTTCGTGCCGCCGAACCCGAACGCGGACACCCCCGCGCGGGCCTGCCCCGAGTGGCGGGGCCATACGGTGCTCTCGGTGACGACCCGCAGCCGGGACATGTCGATGTGGGGGTTGGGTGCGGTGTAGTTGCGGCTGGCCGGGATGCGGCCGTGGTGCAGGGCCAGCACGGTCTTGATCAGGCCGGCGATGCCCGCGGCGCCCTCCAGGTGGCCGATGTTGCTCTTGACCGAGCCGGTGAGCAGCGGGCGGTCGTCGGCCCGGTCGGCGGCGAGGGCCTCCGACAGGGCGGCCGCCTCGATGGGATCGCCCAGCAGAGTGCCGGTGCCGTGCGCCTCCACGTAGTCGACGGTGGACGGCGGCACCCCGGCCGAGGCGTACGCCTGCCGCAGCAGTCGCCGCTGGGCCAGCGGATTGGGGGCCGGCAGGCCGTTGGAGCGGCCGTCGGAGTTCACGGCCCCGCCACGGATCACGGCGAGGACCCGGTCCCCCGCCCGGCGGGCGTCGGCGAGCCGCTTGAGGACGACCACACCGCAGCCCTCGCCGCGGACGATGCCGTCCGCGGCCGCGTCGAACGGTTTGCACCGCCCGTCGGGGGCCAACGCGCCGGCGGCGGCGAACGACGCGCTCACCCCCGGCGTGGTCAGCACATTGACTCCGCAGGCCAGGGCGGCGTCCGCCTCGCCGAGCGCCAGCGCGCGCACCGCCTGGTGCACCGCCACCAGTGACGACGAGCACGCGGTGTCGATGGTCATGCTGGGGCCGTGGACGCCCAGGGCGTAGGACAGCCGGTTGGCCGCGATCGAGCCCGCCGCGCCCTGGCTCGACCACGCGTCGGCCCGGGACGCGTCGGCGAGGGTGAGCAGCGAGTACTCGGTGGCCGACAGTCCGACCCAGACGCCTGTGTCCGTGCCCCGCAGTCGCCCCGGCGGGATCCCCGCGTGGGCCAGCGCCTCCCAGGTGACCTCCAGCAGCAGCCGCTGCTGCGGGTCCATCACAGCGGCCTCTTCGGGAGAGATGCCGAAGAACTCGGCGTCGAAGGAGGCGATGTCGGCGAGGACGCCCGCCTGTCGCGGCACGTCGTCGCCTGCCTGTGGCCAGCGCTGTGCGGGGACCTCGCCGACCGCGTCCCGGCTCTCCATCAGGAGGGACCAGTACGCCTCGGCCGTGGCGGCGCCGGGGACCCGGCACGCCAGGCCCACCACCGCGACCGGCGGGAAGGCGGCCGTGGCCGCGTGCGCCTCGACCCGTTCTTCCGGACCGGCGGTTTCGGCGAGCACCTTCGCCAGGTCGGTGACCGTGGGCGCGCTCCACAGCAGGGTGGGAGGCAGGTCGCGGCCGGCCCGGCGGGCGACGGCCGCGGCGATGGCGACCGTCTGCCGCGAGGACAGCCCGCACTCGCGCAGCGGGCGGGACAGGTCGGCGTCGGTGAGTCCGTGCCCCAGCTCGCTGCCCACTAAATCGCGTAACCAGAGCAGCCAGGCGCGCTCGTCGCGCGGCGCGGCCGTCATGACGCGGTCCGCAGGAAGCGGGCCCGGGCGCCGGACCGGCTGATCTTTCCGCTGGAGGTGCGCGGAACCTCTCCCGGCCCCAGCAGCACCATCGCGTGCAGTCCGATGCCGTGTACGTCGGTCAGTGCCGCCCGTACCGTGGCGATGATCTCGCTGTCGGGGACGGCGTCCGGCTCGACGCCCTTGGCCCGCTCGGCCAGCAGGACCAGCCGTTCGCCGTCGTCGGTCGGGACACCGAAAGCGGCCACCGCGTGCCTGCGGACGCCGGGGTGCGCCTGCTCGGCGGTGATCTCTATGTCCTGCGGGTAGTGGTTGCGCCCGTCCAGGATCACCAGATCCTTGATGCGGCCGGTGACGCAGAGGTGGTCGTCGACGATCACACCGAGGTCGCCGGTGCGCAGCCAGCGGCCCTCCCCGTCCTCGACGAAGACGGCCGCTGTCTCCCGCGGTCTGCCCCAGTAGCCCAGTCCCACGTTCTCGCCGCTGACCCAGATCTCTCCCACACGGCCCGCGGCCAGCGGTGCGGCCGTGGCCGGGTCGGTGATCCGTATCCGCTGGTCGGCCGGCAGACCGCAACCGACCAGCGTGACCACTCCCGCCACTCCCGCCGCTCCCGCTGCTCCTTCTGCTCCTTCTGCTCCTTCTGCTCCTCCTGGAGTAGCTCCCTCTGCAGTGGCTCCTCCTGGAGTGGCTCCTCCTGGAGTGGCTCCTTCCGCTTCGACGGCGTGTCCGGCCGCGAGGGAGTCCCGGTCCAGGCGGATCACCCGCGGTCCCTCCCCGGCAGGGGAGGCCGACACCAGTACGGTCGCCTCGGCCAGCCCGTAGGCGGGGCGGTGGGCGTCGGGCGGCAGGCCGCAGTCGGTGAACGACTCCCGGAACAGCTCGATGTTCGCGGGCAGGATCGGCTCGCTGCCGTCGATCAGTGCGACGACGTGGTCGAGGTTCAGCAGTGCGCGATCAGCCTCGGTGACACGCGTCGCGGCATAGGCGTAGGCGAAACTCGGAGCGGCGGTGATCGCGCCCGGGTTGGCCGACATCGCGCGCAGCCATCGGGCCGGGTCGGCCAGGAACGCCTCCGGGTCCATCAGCACCGACCGGGTCGCCGACGCCACGGGGCCGGCCAGTCCGACCACCAGTCCCATGTCGTGGAACAGCGGCAGCCAGGACACGTTGACGGTGTGCCCGGACCGCATGCCGAAGGTGTCGACGACCTGGCGGCAGTTCACGAGGACGTTGCGGTGGCTCACCATGACGCCGGCCGGGGCCCTGGTGGACCCGGAGGTGTATTGCAGGTAGGCGATGTCGTCAGGGTCGGTCCGGACGGTTTCGGCGATCGGCTCGCCGGCGGCGGGCAGCGCGTCGACCGCGACCACCGCGCCCTCGGCGAAGCCCTCGGCGTCCGCGAACTCCCGCACGGCGTGGACCTCGCGCCAGGTGGTGAGCAGCAGGGCCGGCGCACAGTCGGCGAGCACGCCGGACAACCGCGGCCGCTGCCGGGCGTCACCCGGAGGGAAGAGGGGCACCGCGATCAGCCCGGCGCGGATCACCCCGAGGAACGACGCGAGATAGTCGATCGACTGGGCGCACATCACCGCGGCCCGGTCCCCCGCGGACGCCCGGGGCAGGATCCAGGCGGCCACGGCGTCGGCTCGTTCGTCGAGCTCTCTCCAGGTGACGGTGGTGGCCACGCCGTCCCGGACACGGGAGTGGTCGAGGTAGGTGACGGCGGGTTCGTCGCCGCGGAAATCGGCGCATCGGCGCAGCAGGCCGGACAGCGTCTGCGGGGACGGTACTTCGGCGGTGGGGGCGGTGGGTTCGGCTCGTTGCACGTGCATGGGATTCTCGGCAATCGTGGAGGGAACGGGACGGGGAACGTGAGTGGGGAACGTGAGTGGGGAACGCGCAGGGGAACGTGAGGAGGAAGGGTCAAGGGGGCGCCTGCTCGGGCGGGCGCAGCAGCGTCAGCGCGGCGGTCGCGGCGACGGCTTGGAGCCCGGCCGCGATCACCAGCGCCGTGGCGTAGCCGTGGGCGAGATCCGCCACCGCGTTCCGGGCCAGTACCAGGCCGAGCAGGGCGACGCCCAGTGCGGCGGCTGTCTCGCGTGCCGCGGTCAGCAGTGCCGCGACCGTGCCGGAGTCCCGGCCGGCGACCGTGTCCAGCGGATGGGCCGTCAGAGGGGCGGTGCACGCTGCCCCGAGGCCGAGCAGCACCAGACCGGGTACCCGCGACAGCAGGTCGGGAGCATGAGCCGTGCCCGCCAGCGCCAGGAATCCGCCGCCGCCCGTCAGGCAGCCGGCCGCGACGGTCGCGCGCACCCCGAACCGCCTCGTCATGCGCACCACGGCAGGTGTGGCGACCACCACCGCGATCGCGATGACGACGAGCGGCAGGCTGGCCGCCACGGGCCCCTGGGCGAACGTCTCCTGATGGACCATCGGGGTGAAGTAGACGGCCCCGCTGACCCCGATCCCCCAGGGCAGCAGCACCGCGACCGAACCGAGCACGGCGGAGTTCCGTACGACCTCGCGGGGGAGCAGCGGCGTCGCGCTGCGCAGTTCGTGGCGTACCAGCGTCGCCAGTGCGGCCGCGCCCACTGCCACGGGCAGCCAGGTCCAGTCCTGGCCCCAGCCCACGATGGCCGCCATCAGCGCCGTGCTCGCGGCGACCGCGAGCAGTGCGGGGCCGACGGGGATCGCGGTGCGTACCGGCTCGGCCCCGTCGTGCGCCGGCCTGCCGAGCAGGACCGCCGCGGCGGCCAGTGGTGGCAGGTGGGCCAGGAAGATCCATGACCAGTGGCCGTGCTGGGTGAGCACACCGCCCAGCCAGGGTCCCAGCGCGAGCGCGGCGGCCAGGGCCGCGGTCCAGACCGCGGCCCCCAAGGGGCGGTGACGGGCCGGCAGCCCGGTGCGCAACAGCCGCAGGGTGCCGGGAACCACGATCGCGGCCCCCGCACCCTGCCCCACCCGGGCGGCCATGAGAACGACGGCGTCGGATGCCGTCGCGGCGGCCAGCGACGCCGAGGCGAAGAGCACCAGCCCTGCCCGCAGCCCCGCCGGACCCCAGCGGTCGAGCAGCGGTCCCGTGGCCGGAAGCAGCCCGGCGAAGGTCAGCATGTAGGCGATGCCGAGCCACTGGGCGCCCGCCATCCCCAGACCGAGTTCGGCCCGCATGGAGGTCAGAGCCGCGACCAGGACCGAATTGTCCGCGGTGGTCACGAACGCGACCAGTGCGATGACGGTCAGCAGCCGGCCGGAAGACGGTCGAGGGCAGGACGGTCGGGGGCAGGACGGTCGGGCCGTCATGGCGACACCGGTAAGGCCGGCGTGCCCGGTGCGTCCGCGGCTGCGGGCCGCATGCGGTACGGCGCGTTGCCGCCCCGGGGCGACGGGATCAGGACCAGTCGGCGCCGCCCCGGTGACCGCGGGCGTACGGCGACGGAGCGCGGCATCACCCGCTGCCCGGGGATGCCGACGCCACGTGTACCGAAGCCGCATGCCGCCCTCACGACGGGAATTCCGGTGCGATGCCGCCGGCCACCGGGGCGGGCAGGGGAAAGAGCAGGAACAGCCGCCACATCTGCTTTCGCCACCACTTCCGAGAACGCGCGCGGTTGACAGTCGGCCGGTCCGTGGGCCGGGGCTCACATGGCGCCCGGACGACGGCTCCAGTCAGACCGGGCAGGTGCCGCGGTGTCCCGAGCCGCTGAGGTCCTCGCGGTCGGCACCTGCTCGTCGGCGAGGGCCGGCGGGCCGGCCGGCGTCGCGGCGCTCACCGCCGCGTCAGCGGCGAAGACCGCCGGCCCCGGAACGAATGCACGGCGCACGTCGAACTCCTCGATTCACAGCGGAAAAGCGGAGTGCAAAAACTAAGTGGACCGTCACGGCACCGAGAACGGGCTCGGGAAAAGATCGCCGCCCCATGCCACGCCCACCGGAGCGGACTGTCACGTTCATGAGCGTCCTGCTCACCGGCACCACCGTGCGTACGCGACCTCACGGCGGATGGCCATATCCATCGGGGGGCGTCGACCGACTGGGGGGCGACTCGGGCGGATGCGCGTAGTCCCGGACGTACCCGAGGTCACGGCCGCCGAAGCGCCACTCCCCGCACACCGGGCGGGCCCGCTGCCGAGTCCGGTCGCCGTCACCCGCCGACGCCGATCGAGGACTCCGGTCCCCGCTGGTTCCCGGAAATGACCGAGGGCCGGTGTCGGATTCCTCCAAAACCGGCCCTGACCTGCGACTCTCACGAGTCGGGACGACAGGATTTGAACCTGCGACCCCTTGACCCCCAGTCAAGTGCGCTACCAAGCTGCGCCACGTCCCGGTGTGCGCTTCCCGCGGAACTCCGCGTGATCGCGCGAACAGCACTTTACCCCACACCGGGCGCTGCGCCGAAGGCGGCTGCGGCGCGGGACAATCACCCCATGGGCAGCACAGGACACAGCGACGACGACCGGCCCGCGGGCGTGCGGGACCGGGACGCGGAGGGGCGGGCGCGCAACGCCCGGCCCCGGGACGGGCTGGGGCGGCCGCTGCCGTACGGCGCGCCCGGGGTGGAACGCCAGCCCGAGGGGGTGGTGCGCACGCCGCAGGAGACGGTCGCGCAGGCGCAGGCCCTGCTGGACGCGGGCAAGCCGTTCCACGCCCACGAGGTGTTCGAGGACGCCTGGAAGTCGGGCCCCGAGGCGGAGCGCGCCCTGTGGCGGGGGCTCGCGCAGCTCGCGGTGGGCCTCACGCACGCGGCGCGCGGGAACGTCACGGGCGGCGCCCGGCTGCTGCGGCGCGGCGCCGGGGCGCTGGAGGAGTGGGCGCGGGGCGCGGCGCAGTGGCACCCGCACGGGATCGACGTCGCCGGGCTGGCCGGCTGGGCGCGGGGGCTCGCCGGGGCCGTGGAGGGCGCGGACCCCGTGGTGGACGCGCGGGAGGCGGCACCCCGGCTACGGTGACGGCGGCGGAGGCGACGCGCCGTCTGCGGCGGAGGCGACGCGCCGTCTGCGGCGGAGGCGACGCGTCGACTGCGGTGGTGGCGGGCGGAGTCGACGCCCCGGCCGCGGTGGCGGCCGGCGGGATCCGGTGCCGTCACTGTCAGTGGCGTACGGCAGACTCGTGGTCGTGCGAGAGATTCATGTCATCGGTATCGGCGCGGGCGACCCCGACCAGCTCACCCTCCAGGCGGTCAGGGCGCTGCGGAGCACGGACGTGTTCTTCGTCCTGGACAAGGGCGAGGTGAAGAGCGACCTCACGCGGCTGCGCCGGGACATGCTGGACACGCACATACCGGAGGGGACGTACCGGATCGTGGAGGCGCGCGATCCCGAGCGGGACCGCCGGGCGGGCGGCGCGGCGTACTCCCCCGCCGTCGGCGACTGGCGCACCGCCCGCGCCGACATCTACGAGCGGCTGATCGCCGAGGAACTGGGCGAGGACGACCAGGGCGCGTTCCTGGTGTGGGGGGACCCGGCGCTCTACGACAGCACGCTGGGGATCCTGGAGGAGGTGCTGGCCCGGGGCACGGTGGCGTTCACGTACGACGTGGTGCCGGGCATCAGCAGTGTCTCGGCGCTCGTCGCCCGGCACCGGACGGGGCTCAACCGGGTGGCGCGGCCGGTGCAGATCACCACCGGGCGGCGGCTCGCCGAGGGCTTCCCGGAGGGGGTGGACGACGTGGTGGTGATGCTCGACGCCCACCAGACCTTCCGGCGGTACGCGGGGGAGGACATCGACATCTACTGGGGCGCCTACATCGGCACCCCGGACGAGATCCTCGTCTCCGGCCCCCTCGCCGAGGCCGGTCCCCGCATCGAGCGGCTGCGGGCCGAGGCGCGCGAACGCAAGGGCTGGATCATGGACACGTATCTGCTGCGCCGCAACCCCGGCGACGCCTGAGAAGAGCCCGCGGGGCGGCACCCGGGCGGACCGCTCCCGCGTGCGGGGCGGGCCGGCGGGTGTGATCGTGACCTGGTGACTGTCACCGACGAAGCCGCGGGACCGGCACCGCCCGCCGCGCAGCCGCCCGTGCTGGACACACGCCGGCGCAACGTCGTCTTCGTGACGATCGTGCTGGGGGTGCTGCTGGCGGCCCTGGACCAGACGATCGTGGGCACGGCGCTGCCGACCATCGTGTCGGACCTCGGCGGAGCCGCGCACATGTCGTGGGTGGTCACCTCCTACCTGCTCGCGGAGACCGTCGCGACGGTGCTGGCCGGCAAGTTCGGCGACCTGTTCGGCCGCAAGGTGGTCTTCCAGGTCTCGGCGATCGTCTTCATCACGGGGTCGTTCCTGTGCGGTCTGGCCACCAGCATGCCGCTGCTGATCGCGTGGCGGGCGATGCAGGGCGTCGGCGCGGGCGGTCTGATGGTGACGTCGATGGCGCTGATCGCCGACGTCGTCCCGCTGCGGCAGCGCGGCACGTACCAGGGCGCGATCGGTGCCGTGTTCGGCGTGTCCACCGTCATCGGGCCGCTGCTGGGCGGCCTGTTCACCGACCACCTGTCGTGGCGGTGGGCGTTCTACGTCAACGTGCCCATCGCGATCCTCGTCGTCGTCGCGGCCGCGCGCACCATCCCGGTGGTGCGCGCGGCGTCCCGCCCGGTCATCGACTACCTGGGCATCGCGCTGGTCGCGGTCGGCGCGAGCGCCCTGATCCTCGCGACGAGCTGGGGAGGCGTCGAGTACGCCTGGGGGTCGCGGGTCGTCATCGGCCTGTTCGTGGGCGGCGCGCTGGCGCTGGCCGGGTTCTGCTGGGTGGAGAGCCGGGCGAGGGAACCGATGCTGCCGATGCGGCTGTTCGGCAACCCGGTGTTCACGGTCTGCTCGTTCCTCAGCTTCATCGTCGGCTTCGCCATGCTCGGCGCGATGACGTACCTGCCGAGCTACCTCCAGTACGTCGACGGCGACTCGGCGACCGTCTCCGGCGTCCGCACCCTGCCCATGGTGATCGGTCTGCTCATCGCGTCGGTCTTCAGCGGCAACGTCGTCAGCAGGACCGGCGCCTACCGGGTGTTCCCGATCGTCGGCTCGCTGGTGATGGCCGTCGGGCTGTACCTGATGTCCCTCATGGGCCCGGCGACGGGCGCCTGGCTGGAGTCGCTGTACATGTTCGTGCTGGGCACCGGCATCGGCCTGTGCATGCAGGTGCTGACCATCGCCGTGCAGAACACCGTGGAGTACGCCGACCTCGGCACCGCCACCTCCGGTGTCACCTTCTTCCGCACCCTGGGCGGTTCGTTCGGCACGGCCGTCTTCGGCACGATCTACACCAACGCCCTCACGGCGAACCTGCGGGACGGTGTCGCGGCCGCCGCGGCGACCGGGGGTGCCGACCCGGCGACCGTCGCCCGGGCCGCGACCAGCCCCCAGGGTCTGCACGGGCTGCCCTCCGACACGGCGGCCCCGATCATCGACGCCTACGCCGACACCCTTCAGACGGTGTTCCGGTGGACGGTGCCGGTCGCCGCCCTCGGCTTCGTCGTCGCGCTGTTCCTCCGGCAGGTCCCGCTGCGCGACAGCGCCCGGATGGGCTCCACCGACCTGGGCGAGGGGTTCGCCTCACCGCACGACGCGAACGCCCGGCGGGTGCTGGAGACCTCCGTCGCGAAGATCATCGGCCGGACGGACCTGGACACCGCGCGGCGGATCGTCGAGGACTCCGACACCCGGCTCGACGTGGCGGGCGCCTGGGCGGTGATGCAGGTCGAGCTGTTCGACCGGATGGTCGGCCACGCCAGCCTCGGGCTGATCGCCGCCCGCCGCCACATCCTGCCGGAGGTCCTGCTGCCGGTGTTCGACCGCATGGTCGACGAGGGCTACCTGACCCGCCACGGCTCGCTCCTGTCGCACACGGCGGCGGGCGAGCGCGAGGCCCGCGTCATCACCGAGGCGTGGGGCCACTGGCTGGAGGACCGCATCCGGCAGGACATCGGCCGGCCGGCGGGCAGCGACCTGCGGGCCGCCGTGGACACCATCGCCAAACGGCTCCTCGTCGAGGACCTCAGCACCGGCCTGCCCCGCCGGGCGGCGCAGCTCGCCCCCGGACCCGCGGCACCGTGACACTCCGCAGCCCCCTGACACCCGGGGGCACGCCGAGCCCGGCACGCCGAGCCCGGCACGTCGAGCACGGCACGTCGAGCCGGCGGTCAGGAGGGGGCGAGGTCCAGGCCTGCCAGCACCCCCGCCACGTCCGGCACCACCGGCACCCCCTCCGGCAGGGCCGGCCGTCGTACCACCACGACCGGCAGGCCCAGCTCGCGCGCGGCGGTCAGCTTGGCGGCCGTCGCCGCTCCCCCGCTGTCCTTGGTCACGACCACGTCGACACGGTGCTCGCGCAGCAGGGCCAGTTCGTCGGCGACGGTGAACGGGCCACGGGCCAGGACGACGTCGACGTCCGCCGGCATCGGCGGTCCGGGGGGTTCCACCGACCGTACGACGAAGTGGAGTCCGGTCAGGTGCGCGAAGGCCGCGAGGCCCAGGCGTCCCGTCGTGAGGAGGACCCGCCGGCCCAGGCCGGGCAACAGGTTTGCCGCCGCCCCCAGGGAGGCGACCGTATGCCAGCGGTCGCCCGGGCCGGGCCGCCAGGACGGCCGGCGCAGGACCAGCAGAGGACATCCGGTGGCGGCCGCGGCCCGCGCCGCGTTGGCGGTGATGCCGGCGGCGAAGGGATGGGTGGCGTCGACCACGGCGTCCACCCGCCGCTCGCGCAGCCACGCGGCGAGGCCCTCCGCCCCGCCGAACCCGCCGATCCGTACGTCCCCCGCGAGCGCCCCCGGCCGGGAGACGCGCCCCGCCAGCGAGGACGTCACCCGGACGCCGGGACGGGCCGCCAGGGCGGCGGCGAGTTCGCGTGCCTCGGTGGTGCCGCCGAGCAGGAGGACGTGCGCGGTCATGCCGTGTCCCGTTCGCCGGTGGGCGCACCCGCCCGGCCCGGTCGTCCCGCTCGCGTCCGTTCGTCCGTCACGCCGGTCAGTCTAGGAAGCGCCCGCACGGTCTACCGCAGCAGCAGTTGGAGAGCGCCGACCACGGTGGCCGCGATGACGAGCCTCTCGAACACCTTCTGGTTGATGCGGTGCACGGCCCACTTGCCGAACAGCGCCCCGGGCACGACGAACACGGCGAGCGCCGCGTCCAGGAGCAGCGAACGGCCGTCGATCAGGCCGAGGCCCACGCTGAACGGCACCTTCGACACGTTCACGATGAGGAAGAAGAACGCGGAGGTGCCGAGGAAGCCGAGTTTGCGGAAGCCCGCCGACAGCAGGTACATCGACATCACGGGGCCGCCCGCGTTGGCGACCATCGTGGTGAAGCCGCCGAGGACGCCGTAGGAGCGGGCCTTGGCCCGGCCCGCCCGGGTGACCACGGCGTCGGGGTCGTCGGCCGCCTCGGCCGTGCGCCGCCGCCACACCGTGACCCCCGCCATGAGCAGCAGGATCGCGCCGATCGACGTCCGGACGATCGCGTCGTCGGCCCACACCAGGAAGAGGGCGCCGACGACGACGCCGGCCGCGACCGCGGGGAAGAGCCGCCAGAGCGTGGGCCAGTGGGCGTGCCGCCGGTAGGTGAGGACGGCCAGGACGTCCCCGGCGATCAGGATCGGCAGCAGGACGCCGGTGGAGGCGCGGGCGGGCAGGACCGCGGCGAAGATCGCCAGGCTCACCGTGTTGGCCCCGCTCACGGCCGTCTTGGAGAAGCCGACCAGCAGGGCGGCGAGGGCGAGGGCGGCGAACTCCCAGCCGGTGAGGTGCCACAAGGTCATCATGTTCATCGCGGGAACCGATGCTATGCGCACCTAACGGGCGGCGGTAAGCGGCGTCTCGCCTGACGGCGCCTCCCTGCGGGGGCGCCGGGCTTCCCGACGGGCCGTCAAGGCGGGGTCAGGACAGCCCTAGTGCAGCCCTAGCTAGTGCCTCTCCACCAGCACCGCGCTCCCCTGTCCCACGCCCACGCACATCGTCGCCAGCCCCCGCGCGGCACCCGTGCGCCGCATCCGGTGGAGCAGCGTGGTGAGGATGCGGGCCCCCGAGCAGCCGAGCGGATGGCCCAGGGCGATGGCTCCGCCGCTGGGGTTGACCAGGCCGGGGTCGATGCCCAGCCGGTCCACGCACGCCAGTGCCTGGGCGGCGAACGCCTCGTTGAACTCGGCCTCCTGCACGTCGTCGACGCTCCACCCGGCGCGGGTGAGGGCCTTGCGGGTGGCGGGCACCGGGCCGATGCCCATCACGTCGGGGTGGACACCCGCGGAGGCGCCGGCGACGTAGCGGCCCAGGGACTCCAGCCCCAGGTCGTTCAGTGCCTCCTCGCTGACCAGGAGGAGGCCCGCGGCGCCGTCGTTCATCGGTGAGGCGTTGCCCGCGGTGACCGTGCCCCCGGGCCGGAAGACCGGCTGGAGCCCGGCGAGCCGCTCGTACGAGGTGTCCTCGCGGATGCCCTCGTCGGCGTCGACGACCACGCCGTCCGGGCGCCGGACCGGCAGGAGTTCGTCGTCGAAGTGGCCGTTCCCGCGCGCCTCGGCGGCCCGCCGGTGGCTGCGCAGGGCGAACTCGTCCTGGCGTTCGCGCGGGACGCCGTACCGGCTCGCGACCTCCTCGGCGGTCTCGCCCATGGCCAGCAGGCCGTGCAGGTCCTTCATCGCGGGGTTGACCAGACGCCAGCCGAGCCGGGTGTCGACGGTCTCGACGCGGTGCGGGAGGGCCTCGTCGGGGCGGGCCAGGACGAAGGGGGCGCGGCTCATCGACTCGGAGCCGCCCGCGAGCACGATGTCGGCCTCACCGGCGGCGATCGTGCGGGCGGCGGCGGTGACGGCCTCCATTCCGGAGGCGCACAGCCGGTTGACCGTGGCGCCGGGCACGGTCTCGGGGAGGCCGGCGAGCAGCGCGGCCATGCGGGCCACGTTGCGGTTGTCCTCGCCGGACTGGTTGGCGGCGCCCCAGTACACGTCGTCGATGCGGGCCGGGTCGAGCGCGGGCACCTCGGCGACCAGCGCCCGGATCACCGAGGCGGCGAGGTCGTCGGGACGCACGGTGGACAGGGCGCCGCGCAGCTTTCCGATGGGGGTGCGGCGGGCGGCCGCGAAGTGGACGGGACGCACGACTGGACTCCTGACCGACGACGCCGGGGACGACGGCGCCGGGTGATCGGCACGGCACCGACGCCGTGGCACGGCACACAAAATTAGCACTGCTAGTTTTGGACTATAGACCGGTGCCCCGCCCCCTGGGAAGATCCCCGGGAACCCGCACCCACCCAGCCGGAGGAGACATGGCCGAGCACGTCCTCACGGGCACCCGGGGCCCGCTCACCGCCTACGAGTGGCCGCATCCCCGGCCGCGTTACGTCGCCCTGCTGGTGCACGGCTACGGCGAGCACGCCGGGCGCTACGAGGGCCCGGCCCACGCCCTGGCCGGCCACGGCGCCGCCGTGTTCGCCGTCGACCACGTCGGCCACGGCCGGTCGGCCGGTGAACGTGTGGTGATCGAGGACTTCGAGGACGTCGTCGCCGACGTGCACACCGCGGCCCGGCTAGCGCGGGCCGCCCACCCCGAGCTGCCGGTGGTCGTGATCGGCCACTCGATGGGCGGGCTGGTCGCCGCCCGCTACGCCCAGCGGCACGGCGACGGGCTCGCCGCGCTGGTGCTCTCCGGGCCGGTCATCGGCGCCTGGGAACTGCCCGGACGCCTGCTCGCCCTCCCCCGGATCCCGGACACGCCGGTCAGCCCGGCCGCGCTCTCCCGTGATCCCGCGGTGGGCGCCGCGTACGCGGACGATCCGCTGGTGTGGCACGGGCCGATGAGACGGCCGACGCTGGAGGCGTTCGTACGGGCCCTGGCGGCCGTCGCCGAGGGCGGCGACGTCGGCACGCTGCCGGTGCTGTGGCTGCACGGCGAGGACGACCGGCTGGTCCCGCTCGACGGCAGCCGTGTCGGCGTCGAGCGGCTCAGCGGGGGCTGTCTGACCGAACGGACCTACCCCGGGGCCCGGCACGAGGTGTTCCACGAGACGAACCGGGCCGAGGTGTTCGCCGATCTGACCCGCTTCCTCGACGGCGTACTCGCCCGGGAGGCCGGACTGCTCGCTCCGTGAAGGCGACTACTCGCCCCGTGCGGCCGGACCGCTCGCCCCGTGCGGCCGGACCGCTCGCCCCGTGCGGCCGGACCGCTCGCCCCGTGCGGCCGGACCGCCGCCCACCGCTCGCGCTCCCGCCCTCGCCGCACGCCGTGTTTGCAGGGTTTCGCCCGGGGCACCCGCGCCCCGATGGAGTGGTGGCGCAGCGCCGTCCGCGGGAGCGACGACCTCGAACCGTCCTTCCCCGTGGGCCCGTCCTGACCGGCCCCGCACGATGTCGGACAGGGGGCCTCGGGCGGGCGGGGCGGGGCCGGCGGGGGTGAGCGCGTCGAACCGCTCCGTACCGCACGGAACGACGCGACTAGGAGAACCTCGGTATGACTGTCGTGAACAGCCCGCTTCCCGAATCGGCCCGTCAGGTCACCTTCGACGCGTTGCAGGGCACCCTCGTCGATCTGCTGGGGCTCTCCCTGATCGGGAAGCAGGCCCACTGGAACATCGTGGGCCCCCGTTTCCGCTCGATCCACCTCCAGTTGGACGAGGTCGTCTCGGCGGCCCGCTCCCACGCGGACACCGTCGCCGAACGGGCCGCCGCCCTCGGCCTGCCTCCGGACGGCCGCCCGGAGACAGTCGCCTCGGCGTTCACGCTGCCGTCCCCGAAGGACGGCTGGCTGCGCGACGAGGACGTCGTCCGGGTGATCGCGGAGAGCCTCGGGGCCGCCATCGGGCGGCTGCGGGAGCGGATCGAGGCCACGGAGAAGGCCGACCCCGTCACCCAGGACCTGCTCATCGGCATCACCGCCGAGCTGGAGAAGCAGCGGTGGATGTTCGAGGCGGAGAACTGGCCGCGCGACCACTGACCCACCCGGCCCGGGGGCGCACGTCCGACGACGGGACCCCCACCCGACGAAAGGGCACACCATGACCGACGCCCTCGAACTCGACGCGCTGTGGGAGGAGTTCCACCGCGTGGTGAACATGACCTCGCAGGAGCTGGCCGCCTGGCTGCGGGTGCGGGACGCCGGCGAGAACACGGAGTCCCTGCCCGACGAGGCGGGCACCCCGACCGGGCAGCACGTGCTGGCCATCCTCCAGAAACGGCGCACCGACCTGACCGACGACGACGTCCGGGTGATGTACCGGGTCGTGGACACGGTGACCGCGCAGACCGATCCGGAGAGCGAGCCCGAGACCGAGTCCGCGGACGACACCCGCCGGCGTCACCGCCTGATGACGATCGGCCACGACCCGCTCAAACCGTGAGAGCCGCGGGCGCGGCCGGCGGGGCGCCGCCCCGCCGTCACCCC
Source organism: Streptomyces sp. NPDC059895 (assembly GCF_042731035.1). NCBI lineage: Bacteria > Bacillati > Actinomycetota > Actinomycetes > Kitasatosporales > Streptomycetaceae > Streptomyces > Streptomyces sp. NPDC059895. The sequence continues at coordinate 66,938 of NZ_JBHWKO010000017.1, read as the reverse complement.
AGGCGGCTCAACGCGGCCGACACCAGCGTCCGCACGCCGGGGACGACCACCGAGAGGTCGGGGGCGAACAACGGACTGTGGTTGCCGGGCACGGCGGCCAGCTTCTCCGCCAACTCCTCGCCCGGCGCCGCCTCCCACACCGCGGCCGGCGTCGACGTGACGTACCAGTAGTCGTACGGCACGCCGTCCGGCGCGAGCAGGGAGAAGTCCTCGCTGCCCATCGCCTGGCCGAAGTCGAACACGGTGTGCGCGCCGAAGAGTTCCCGGTGGACGGCGGCGATCTCCTCGTCCAGGGCCGCGTCGTTGACCGTGACCGGGTATCCGGGGATCAGCTCGATGCCGGGCGGCACGGGGCAGCCGGCCGCCCGGCACTCCCCCTCCACGACGCGCCGGACGGCGCCGAGGACCCGCTCGCGCACCCGGGTGTCCTGGGTGCGCACGTTCAGCGAGAGCCGCGCCTCGGCGGGGATGATGTTGGGCTTGGTCCCGGCGTGGAACCGCCCCACCGTCAGCACGACGGACTCGCTGGCGGACACCTCGCGCGAGACCACGGTCTGCAGCCGGGTGACGATGTGCGCGGCCGTCACGACCGGGTCCACCGTGGACTCCGGGCGCGAGCCGTGCCCTCCGACACCGTGGACGACGATCTCCAGGTCGTCGGAGGCCGACAGGGTCAGCCCCGGGGTGTGCGGGTAGGAGCCGGCGAGCCCGGGCGTGACGTGCTGGCCGAGGAGGACGTCGGGGCGCGGGAAGCGCCGGTGCACCCCGTCCGCGAGCATCGCCGACGCCCCGCCCTCCGCCTCCTCCGCGGGCTGCCCGACCACCACGAGCGTGCCGGACCAGGTCTCGCGGGCCCCGGCGAGCGCCTCGGCCGCGCCGGCCAGCCAGGTGACGTGCAGGTCGTGGCCGCAGGCGTGCATCACGCCGTCGACGGTGGAGGCGTAGGCGAGGCCGGTCGCCTCCCGCACGGGCAGCGCGTCCATGTCGGCGCGCAGCCACACCACCGGCCCGTCCCCGTTCGCCAGCACCCCCACCACTCCGGTGCGGGCGACGCCCTCGGTCACCTCGAACCCGGCGGCGCGCAGCCGTGCCGCGAGGCGTGCGGCCGTGCGGTGCTCCTGGAAGGACAGCTCGGGATGGCGGTGCAGGTCCCGGTAGAACTCCTCCAGATCTGCCGCCCCGAGCCCCGAGGTCACCTCTAGGGCGCGACGCGCGACGACGGCCGGCTCGCTCATACCGTTCCCTCCCCTTCGACGTAGGCATGTCGACGTAGGCATGTCGACGTACCGTCGCCGACGTACCGACGCCGCGTACCGAGTCGGTCCGAAGCCTAGGACGCCCGTCCTTCCGGTCGCCCCGGTGCGCCGGGTCCCGGGTCCCGGGTCATGGGTCCCGGCTCCCGGGTCAGAGGCCGCTCACCGGCAGGTCGAGCAGGCGTACGACGGTCTTCAGGACGCCGTTGTCGTTGTTGGAGGGGGCCAGGTGGCGGGCCCGGCGGACGACCTCCGGGTGGGCGTTGGCCATGGCGAAGGACCAGTCGGCGGCGTCCAGCATCTCCAGGTCGTTGAGGTAGTCGCCGAACACCATGGTCTGCGCGGGCGTGACGCCCAGGTCGCGCTGGAGGCGGCGCAGGGCCGCGCCCTTGTTGGCGGTGCGGTTCATGACGTCGACCCAGTGCTCGCCGGAGACCACGACCTGGTGGGTGTCGGCGAAGCGCGCGAGGGCGGGGGCGGTGGTCCGCTCGGCCGGCCCGAAGTCGAACAGCGCGACCTTGATGACGTCGTCGTCGACGGCGGCGACGTCCTCGACGACCTCGTGCCGGACGTAGTAGCGCGCCACCTCGGCCAGGAAGGCCTCGTCGGCCCGCTCGACGTACGCCGACCGCTTCCCGCACACCACCGCCCCGACGTCGACGCCGTCGGCCGCGAGGCGCCGTACGGCCGCCACGACGTCCTCGACCACGCCCGGCGCCAACGGGTCGGAACTCACCTCCGCGCCGTCCCGGACGACGTAGGTGCCGTTCTCCGCGATGAAGACCATCCCGTCGGCGACCTCGGCGAACTCCCGCGCCAGCGTCGCGTACTGCCGTCCGCTGGCCGGGCTGAACAGCACGCCCCGCTCCCGCAGCCGCGCCAGCACCTCCCACAGCCCCCGCGGCACCCGCTTGTCGTCGTCGAGGAGGGTCCCGTCCATGTCGGTCACGATCAGACGGATGTCGGCCGCGGCGGCCGACGGCTCGGGGACGGACAGCTGGGGGGCGTCAGAGTAGGGCATGTCCTGCTTCCTGTACGGGGGCGACCGGAAAGTCACCCTACCGGGGGACCCCGCGTGTCCCGCCATGCTGGAGCCGGGCCAGGCCCGGTGTCCTGCTCCCGGTGGCGGGCCGGGCCGGTCCGGTCCGCCGTGGTGCCGCCGTACGGCGCGGTGACCGTGAAACCCTGGCCGGCGGACCGCCCGTGCGGGCCATGACCGTGGAGGCCGTATGACCGCCCTTGCCGACCCGCTGCCCGGCGGACGCCCCGGTGACGTGGAACGGGCCAGAGCCCTGAGCGGGGAACTGTCGGGGCGCGGCGTGCACGGGGTCGTCCTGGCCTACGTCGACACCGCGGGCGTCGGCCGGGTCAAGACGGTCCCGGTCGCCGCTCTGGCGTCGGCGGCGGCCTGGGGCGTCGGCATGTCCCCCGTCTTCGACACCTTCCTGGCGGACGACAGCGTCGTCACCACCGACGTGCTGGGCTCCCCGGACGGCGACCTGCGCCTCTTCCCGGACCTCGACCGGCTGGTGGTGCTGGCCGGGCAGCCCGGCTGGGCATGGGCGCCGGTCGACCGGATCACCCAGGACGGCGGCCGTCATCCGGGCTGCTCCCGCACGTTCCTGCGCCGGATCGTCGCCGGCGCGGCCCGCGCGCACGGCCTGTCCTTCCGGGCGGGCATCGAGATCGAGTGGGTGATGGGGCTGGACTCCGCGCCCGCCGGCGCGTTCGTCCCGGCGGCCACGGGACCGGCGTACGGCGCGATCCGGCAGGTGGAGCTGAGCGACTGCACCGCGGACCTGCTGGCGGCGTGCGCGGCGCAGGGCGTGGACGTCGAACAGGTCCATCCCGAGTACGCGCCCGGCCAGTTCGAGATCTCCGTCGGCGCCCTCGACCCGGTGGCGGCGGCCGACCGCAGCGTGCTGGTGCGCCAGACGATCCGCGCGGTGGCCCGGCGGCACGGCCTGCGGGTGTCCTTCTCGCCCGCCGTCGAGGCGCGGGGGGTCGGCAACGGCGGCCACGTCCACCTCTCCGCCTGGCGCGACGGCGTGAACCTGCACGCCGGGGGCGAGCGCCGCCATGGCATGACGGCCGACGCGGAGGCCTTCACGGCCGGTGTGCTGGACCGGCTGCCGGCCCTGACGGCGGTGACCGCGCCGAGCCCGGCCAGCTATCTGCGGCTCAGGCCGTCCCAGTGGGCGGGGGTGTTCACCGCCTGGGGCCTGGAGACCCGTGAGGCGGCGCTGCGGCTGGTGCGGGGCACCGCGGGCCGGCGCGCGGAACAGGCGAACCTGGAGGTCAAACCCGTGGACCTGGCCGCCAACCCCTATCTCGCCCTCGGCTGCCTGATCGCCGCGGGCCTCGACGGGCTCGCGGCGGGCGCCACCCTGCCCGAGGAGACCTCCGGCGACCCGGTGGGCCTCGACGCCGACCGTGCCGCGGCCCGCGGTGTGCGCCGGCTGCCGGTCTCGCTGGACGAGGCGGTGGCCGAGTTCCGTGCGGACGACGTGCTGCGGGCCGCGCTGGGCCCGGTCCTCGCCGACGCCGTGACCGCCGTGCGGCAGGGAGAGATCGCGGCGGTGGAGGGGCTGGACGACGAGCGGGTGGCCGCCGCCTACCGCTGGAGATACTGACATGGGCGCCCGGCCTACCGCCGGAGGTACTGACATGGGCGGCCCGGCCTACCGCCGGAGGTACTGACATGGGCGCCCGCGGGCCGGTCCACGAGGCGCTCGACGAGCTGGAGCTGGTGGACCACCACTGCCACGGCGTGGTCACCGGCCCCCTGGACCGGGCGGGTTTCGAGACGCTGCTCACCGAGGGCGACCGTTGGCCGGGCCTCTCGCCGTTCGACACCCCGGCCGGCGTGGCCGTACGGCGCCACTGCGCGCCCGTCCTCGGCCTGGAGCGGCACGCCCCCGCCGACGCGTACCTGGCCCGGCGGGCCGAGCTGGGCCCGGGGGAGGTCAACCGGCGCTTCCTGCGGGCCGCCCGAACCGGCGTGCTCTGCGTGGACACCGGGTTCGACGCGCACCGGCTCACCACCCCCGCCGAACTCGCCGGGGCGGCGGACGCGGCCGTCCACGAGGTCGTACGGCTGGAGTCGGTCGCCGAGGAGGTGGGCGCGCGGGGCGTCGGGGCGGGCGGCTACGCCGACGCGTTCCGGTCGGCCGCGCTGGACGCGGTGGGCCGCCCGGGGGTGGTCGCGGTGAAGTCGGTGGCCGCCTACCGCACCGGCTTCGTGCTGGACCCGGCCCGCCCCACGGACGCCGAGGTGACGCGGGCGGCGCGGCGCTGGCTGGCGCGCGGCGGCCGGCTGGACGAGCCCGTCCTCGTCCGCCACCTGCTGTGGACCGCCGTCGACCTGGGCCTGCCGCTCCAGCTGCACACCGGCTTCGGCGACCGCGACATCCGCCTGCACGACGTGGATCCCAGCCATCTCACGGAGTGGCTGCGGCTGACCGCGGGCACGATCCCGGTGCTGCTCCTGCACTGCTGGCCCTACCAGCGGCAGGCCGCCTACCTGGCCGCCGTGCACGAGCAGGTGTACCTGGACGTGGGGCTCACCCTGCACCACGTCGGCCCGGCCCGGGCACGGGCGGTCCTGGAGGAGGCGCTGGAGATCACACCGTTCCGCAAACTGCTGTACAGCTCCGACGCCTACGGTGTCGCCGAGTTCTACGGGCTCGGCGCGCTGGCGTTCCGCCGCGGGCTGGGCGATCTCCTCCAGGACCGGGTGGACGCGGACGAACTGGACCTGGCCGACGCGCTGCGGCTGGCCCGGTGGGCCGGAGCGGACAATGCCCGCCGGGTGTACCGGCTCCCCGACGCACACTGAAAGTATGATCAAGCAATGTCTGACATGACCGAGACCACACCCGGATGGCTGAGCGCCGACGAGCTCGAGCTGGCGCGCGCCCGCATGCCGATCCTGTACGTCGAGGCCGTGCCCGTGCGCGTCGACGACAGCGGTGAAGTGACCAGCATCGGCCTGCTGCTGCGGATCGGACCGGACGGCAATGTCAGCCGCACCCTGGTCTCCGGCCGGGTCCTGCACCACGAGCGGGTCCGTGACGCCCTGCTGCGGCACCTGGAGAAGGACCTCGGCCCGGTGGCCCTGCCCCGCGTCCCGGCCTCGCTCCAGCCGTTCACCGTCGCCGAGTACTTCCCTACGCAGGGCATCACCCCCTACCACGACCCTCGCCAGCACGCGGTGTCGCTCGCCTACATCGTGCCGGTGACCGGTGACTGCCGTCCCCGGCAGGACGCCCTGGACCTGGTGTGGTTCGACCCGCAGGAGGCGGCCTCCCCCGCGGTGCAGAGCGAGATGCCGGGCGGGCACGGCTTCCTGCTGCGGCAGGCGCTGGCCCACGTCGGCCTGTCGGCCTCCTGACCGGCGTGGGAGCGGACTTCGCCCTGCCGGGCCGGCGCGCGGTGGCGATCGGTGCCGCCGCGCGCCGCCCCTGCACGCTCGTCGTGTGCCGGGGCTGCTGCTGCGGTGACGGCCGCAAGCACCCCGGCTACGACCACGTCTGGCAGCTGGACCGGCTGCGTGCGGCGGCCGCCGCGTCGGACGGCGCCTTCCAGGTCCGTACGACGGACTGCCTCGGGCCGTGCGACCAGGCCAACGTCATCGTCGTGCAGCCCTCCGCCGCCGGTCGCCGGGCCGGCGGCCGGGCCACCTGGGTCGGGTTCGCGATGGACGACGACTGCACGGAGGAGATCCTGGACTGGGCCGCCGCGGGCGGACCGGGCGTCACCGAACCGCCGGTCACGCTGGAGCTCCAGTTCATCAGCCCGCCCCGGGAGAAGCGGACGCGCGGCCGCCGGTGAGGCCGCACCCGGCACACACCGCGGTGACTGCGGCACTCACCGCGGTGACTGCGGCACACACCGCGGTGACTGCGGCACACACCGCGGTGAGTCCGGAACACGCCGCGGTGAGTCCGGAAAACAACGAGGGCCGTTTTCCCCTGTGATGGGAAAACGGCCTTCCGACCTGCGATGAAGCTGGTCGGGACGACAGGATTTGAACCTGCGACCCCTTGACCCCCAGTCAAGTGCGCTACCAAGCTGCGCCACGTCCCGTTGCCCGTCTGACCTGGGGTTTCCCCCGGCCGAACGTGCAGGAAAACCATACCGCACTCGGGTCGGTGGTCGTGCACCCCTTTACGGCGGCCCGCCTCCGGGCCGGGTCACCCGTCCGTCGGCACGCCCAGCCCCGGATACGCCTCCAGCAGGCGCGGCGGGGCGGCCTGGCGCCAGGAGTCGGCCAGGATGTCCCGCAGTTCGCCCTCGTCCTCCAGGGCGGCCAGCCGGACCCGGATCCAGGCGAACTGGGCCTCGTGGGAGGCGATCCAGAACTTCCCCGGTTCGGCGAGGGCCAGTTCGTCCCGCTCCTCCTTGGGGCAGCGCACGGCGAGGGAGGTCTCGTCCTCGGGCAGCGTGGCGAACATCTTCCCGGCGACCCGGAAGGTGGGCATGCTCCAGGCGGTCTTCTCCGTCGTGTCCGGCAGGGACAGGGCGATACGGCGTACGTCTTCGGCGTCCGGCATGTCTCGCACCGTAGCGTCCGCCACTGACAGCGCCCGGCTGTGCCGCTGCCCGGGGCGGAGCCGGGCGCTGCCGGGCGCCGACGCTCAGCCGGCGGCGACCTGCTTGAAGTACAGGCTGGTCGGCCGCAGGACGCCCGCCGGGTCGGCCGCGTAGTCGGGGATCACTCCGGCCCGCGTCCATCCGGCGGTGCGGTAGAGGTGCTCGGCGGGGCTGCCGGTCTCGGTGTCGAGGTGGAGCAGGGTGACGCCGCTCGCCGCGGCGGCCTCCTCGGCGGCGGTCAGGAGGGCGCGGCCGAGGCCACGTCCCCGGGCGTCCCGGTGGACCATCAGTTTGACGAGTTCGGCGCGGTGGCGGCCGTTGGGCCGGTCGGTCAGGGCGAGGCTCACGGTGCCGAGGACGCGGTCGCCGTCGTGGGCCGTCCAGACCACGAGGTGTCCGGCGGCCACCGCCGCCTGCCGCCGCGTCCACCAGGCCACGGCCTCCGCCCGGTCGAGCGGGGCGAGGAAGCCCACCGAGGCGCCGCCGTCCACGGTGTCCACCAGCAGGTCGGCCAGGCCCTCGGTGCGGTCGAGCAGCCGGGCGGCGTCGAGGCGGGTCGGTGTCACGGCAGCACCACCGCCAGCACGTAGCGCGCCTCCGCGTCGCCGGCGGACCGGAAGCGCGTCGGCCCCCACACCCGCAGCCGCAGGCAGTCGCCGGCGCCGAGGCGGTGGACGACGTCCTGCGCGGTCACGTCGAGGGCGCCCGCCAGGACCCAGATGTGCTGTTCGAGTCCGGGTACGGGCGGCCGGTCGTAGGCGATGTCGGCGCCCGGGGCGAGCCGGCCCTCTACCAGTTCGCCGCGCAGTCCGGGGTGCGGCGGCGAGACGGAGCGGCGGACGAAGCCGGAGTCCCGGTCCTCCCACACGGGCTGCTCGGCGGCCCGCAGCAGCGTCGCGGGCTCCGCCTCGACCTCGCTGAGCAGCCGGGACATGGTCCGCCCGTAGACGTGGCACAGGCGGTTCAGCAGTGAGGCGGTGGGGCTGATCTCCGCGCGCTCGGCGCGGGACAGGGTCGACCGGCTCACCCCGCTGCGCTCGGCGAGTTCCCCCAGCGACCAGCCGCGTTCGGCGCGCAACTGGGCGAGGCGGGCGGCGAGGCGGGCGTCGACCGCCTCCGCGACCTCGAGTGACTGTTTCATATTCGGGATGCTATCCCAGATCCGGGAATCCCTGGATGCCGCGGTCGGCGACGCGGCGGCCGACGCGTCGTCGTGTACACCGCCGCCCAGCGGCTGTACGTCCGTGTCGGCGGCGCCTGGACGTGGACCCGGCTCAGCTCGTGGCGGCCGGGGTGACCTCCGCGAGCGCGTCCAGCACCGGACGGATGAGCGGGTGTCCCTCCGCGCCGCGCCGCACCGCCGCGAAGACCCGGCGGGTCGGGGCGGCGCCGTCCACCGGGCGGACCACCACGCCCGTCAGCTCCATGCCGCGCAGCGCCGAGCGCGGGACGAGTGCCACGCCCGCGTCGGCCGAGGCCAGCGCGACGACCGCGCGGAAGTCGTCGGAGGAGTGCTCCAGCCGGGGCTGGAATCCGGCGTGCTCGCAGGCGAGCACCACCACGTCGTGGCACGGGTTGCCGGGGTACGGGCCGATCCAGGGGTCCTTCGCCAGCCCGGCGAGCGGCACCCGGGGCTCGTCGGCCAGCCGGTGGGCGACCGGGACGACCGCGTCGAAGGGCTCGGCGTACAGCGGGACATGGGTGAGGCGCGGGTCGTCGGCGGCCGGGGCCCCTCGGTACTCGACCGCGACGGCGACGTCCACCTGCCGGTCGAGGACCATCGGCAGACTGGCGTCGCCCTCGGCGTCCTGGACGCGGATCCGTATCCCCGGGGCGGTACCGGCGAGCCGGGCCACGGCGGGCGCGACGACCAGGGCGATGCCGGTCGCGAACGCCGCGACGGTGACCGTCCCGGCGGCGCCGGAGCCGTAGGCGGCCAGTTCCGCCTCCGCCCGCTCCAGCTGGGCGAGGACCGCGTTGGTGTGGGCGAGCAGGATCTCCCCGGCCGGGGTGAGCCGTACGCCCTTGGCGCCGCGTTCGACCAGGCGGTGACCGGTCTCCTGCTCGAGGGCGGTGAGCTGCTGGGAGACGGCGGACGGGGTGAGGTACAGCGCGGCGGCAGCGGCCGTCACCGTGCGGTGGTCGGCCACCGCACGGAGGATGTGCAGGCGCCGCGCTTCGATCATCGGAGCGATTCTCCCAGTCCGACCGGGGTGCTCAGGCCTCCAGCTCCGCCCGGGCCGCCACGAACGCGTCGACCGCGCGGTGGACGTCGTCCGTGGAGTGCGCGGCGGACAGCTGGACGCGGATGCGGGCCCGGCCCTGCGGGACGACCGGGTAGGAGAAGCCGGTCACGTACACCCCGCGCTCCAGCAGCAGGTCGGCCATGCGGCCCGCCGTCGCCGCGTCGCCGGTCATCACGGGCGCGATGGCGTGGTCGCCGGGGAGGACGTCGAAGCCCTCGTCCGTCATCCGGCGGCGGAACAGGGCCGTGTTCTCGGCGAGGCGGACGCGCAGGTCGTCGGCGGCCTCCAGCAGGTCCAGGACCTTGAGGGAGGCCGCGGCGATCACCGGGGCGAGGGTGTTGGAGAAGAGGTACGGCCGGGAGCGCTGGCGCAGCAGGGCGACGATCTCGGCGCGGGCGGCGACGTAGCCGCCGGAGGCGCCGCCGAGGGCCTTGCCGAGGGTGCCGGTGACGATGTCGACGCGGTCCATGACCCCGTGCAGCTCGGGGGTGCCGCGGCCGCCGGGGCCGACGAAGCCGACGGCGTGGGAGTCGTCGACCATGACCATGGCGTCGTGGCGGTCGGCGAGGTCGCAGATCTCCCGCAGCGGCGCCACGTAGCCGTCCATGGAGAAGACGCCGTCGGTGACGATCAGACGGCGCCGCGCGTCGGAGGCCTCCTTCAGCCGTGCCTCCAGGTCGGCCAGGTCGCGGTTGGCGTAGCGGAGGCGGCGGGCCTTGGACAGGCGGATGCCGTCGATGATGGAGGCGTGGTTGAGGGCGTCGGAGATCACCGCGTCCTCGGGGCCGAGCAGCGTCTCGAAGACCCCGCCGTTGGCGTCGAAGCAGGAGGAGTACAGGATCGTGTCCTCCTGGCCGAGGAAGGCGGACAGCCGCGCCTCCAGTTCCTTGTGCACCTCCTGCGTGCCGCAGATGAAGCGCACGGACGCCATGCCGTAGCCCCAGCGGTCGAGGGCTTCATGGGCGGCCGCGATCACCTCGGGGTGGTCGGCGAGGCCGAGGTAGTTGTTGGCGCAGAAGTTGAGGACCTCACCGGGGCGGCCGCCCGCGGTGACGTGCACGGCCCTGGACTGCGGGGTGCCGATGACACGCTCGGGCTTGTGCAGACCGGCGGCGCGGATGTCGTCGAGGGTGGCGCGCAGGTCGTCGCGTACGGAGTCGAACATCATCAGTCCTAGGGGGTCTCAGAGGGTCCAGTCGAGGATGACCTTGCCGCCGCGGCCGCTCGCCGCGTCGGCGAACGCCGCCTCGAAGTCGCGGTAGCCGTACCGGCCGGTGATCACGGGGGCGAGGTCGAGGCCGCCTTCGAGCAGCACCGACATGGCGTACCAGGTCTCGAACATCTCCCGGCCGTAAATGCCTTTGAGGGTGATCATCGAGGTGACGATCCGGGCCCAGTCGACCGGGAACTCCTCGGACGGCAGGCCGAGCAGGGCGATCCGGCCGCCGTGCGTCATGTTGGCGATCATGTCGCGCAGCGCCTCGGGGCGGCCGGACATCTCCAGGCCGATGTCGAAGCCCTCGCGCAGGCCCAGCTCCCGCTGTCCGTCGGCGATCGTCGCGCCGGAGACGTTCAGCGCGAGGCTCGCCCCGATCGTGCGGGCCAGTTCCAGCCGCTCCTCGCTCACATCGGTGATCACCACGTTGCGGGCTCCGGCGTGCCGGGCCACCGCCGCGGCCATCAGGCCGATCGGGCCGGCGCCGGTGACGAGGACGTCCTCGCCGACCAGCGGGAAGGACAGGGCGGTGTGCACGGCGTTGCCGAACGGGTCGAAGATCGCCGCCACGTCGAGGTCCACGGGGACGCGGTGCACCCACACGTTGGAGGCGGGCAGGGCGACGTACTCGGCGAAGGCTCCGTCGCGGCCGACGCCGAGGCCGACGGTGGCCCGGCACAGGTGGCGGCGGCCGGCGAGGCAGTTGCGGCACTTTCCGCACACCAGGTGGCCCTCGCCGCCCACCCGGTCGCCGACCGTGATCTCCGTGACGTCGCGCCCGGTCCCGACGACCTCGCCGACGAACTCGTGCCCGAGCGTGAGCGGGGTGCGGACCGCCTGCCGCGCCCAGCCGTCCCAGGCCCGGATGTGCAGGTCGGTGCCGCAGACACCGGTCCGCAGGACCTTGATCAGTACGTCGCCGGGTCCGACGGCGGGTTCGGGGACGTCCACGAGCCACAGCCCGGGCTCCGCCTTCTCCTTGACCAGCGCCTTCAACGCTACGGCTCCTGTGGTGAGGGCCCGGGCGCGGGCACGCCGAAGGGGCCCGCATCCGGGAGGGGGGTGGATTCGGGGAGCAATCTGCCGTACTCCGCCCGCCCCGGTCCATCGAGGATTTCTTAAGCGGTGCCGCAGCTTTCCTTCACACGGGTCCGCGGCGGGCTACGGCAGCCCGTCGTCCAGCGGCCGTTCGAGCCGTACGGCGAGGTCGGCGGCGGTCGCCTTGATGGTCTCCAGGCCGGCCTTCCCCCAGGGCCGGGGCGCGAGGTCGGCGACGCACACCGTGCCGAGCACCATGCCGGTCGTGTCGATGAGCGGGGCTCCGAGGTAGGAGCGGATGCCGTACTCGTCGACGGCCGGGTTGCCCGCGAAGCGCGGGTAGTCGCGGACGTCCTCCAGGACCAGCGCCTTGCGCCGCACGACGACGTGCGGGCAGTACCCGTACTCGCGGGGCAGCCGGCGGCCCAGCGCGGGCTTGCCGGCGCGGGCGGCCGCGCCGCCGTCCGGGGTGTGCAGGCCGGCGAAGAACTGCCGCTCCTCGTCGATGAAGTTGACCATGGCGTACGGTGCGCCGGCCAGTTCTGCGAGACGGTCCGTGAAGGCGTCGAGGGCGGGCTCCGGCCGCTCCCCGAGGCCGAGTCGGCGCAGCCGTCGGGTGCGGGCGGGAGCTTCCTCGTCCTCGGGAGTGAGCAGCAGTCGACCGGCCGGGCGCGGCGGGTCGTAGCTCATGGCCGGGCTCCGTCGCTGTGGGCGTGGGGCATGTGCGGCTCCGGTGCGTCGGTTGCGGGGATCACCTGTGGGCGCCGCGGCTCGGCTGGGGTGCCGCCGGGGCGTGCTCGATGAGGTGCCTGACGAGGGTGAGCAGCGTCTGGACGCCGGACGCGGAGATCCGGGCGTCGCAGCGCACGACGGGGACCCGCGGGTGCAGGTCGAGGGCGGCGCGCACCTCCTCGCAGGCGTAGCGGTGGGCGCCGTCGAACTCGTTGACGGCGACGATGAATCCGAGGCCGCGTTCCTCGAAGAAGTCGACGGCCGCGAAGCACTCCTGCAAGCGGCGGGTGTCGGCGAGGATCACCGCGCCGAGGGCGCCCTCGGACAGTTCGTCCCACATGAACCAGAAGCGTTCCTGTCCGGGGGTGCCGAACAGGTACAGCACGTGGTGGGGGTCGAGGGTGATGCGGCCGAAGTCCATCGCGACCGTCGTCTCGACCTTGTTCTCGATGCCGTCGAGGTTGTCGGTCGCGGCGCTGACCGTGGTGAGCAGTTCCTCGGTGCTGAGCGGCGCGATCTCGCTGACCGCGCCGACGAACGTCGTCTTGCCCACCCCGAACCCGCCGGCCACGAGGATCTTCAGCGCGGTGGGGAAGGGCTCGGGGCCGTCGTCGTGCTTGTCGTGCTTGTCGTGCTTGTCGTGCGCGGCGTGCTCGTCGTGCTCAGAGCTGTCGTCGTAGTCCATCGAGCACTGCCTCCAGTAGGGCCCGGTCGGTGGGGTGGTGGTGGAACTCGGGGGGCTTGGTGGTCAGCGCCCCGCAGTCGACGAGGTCCGACAGCAGCACCTTGGTGACCGCGGCCGGCAGCTTCAGGTGGGCGGCGACCTCGGCGACCGGGACGGGGGCGCGGCACAGTTCCAGGGCCTGCGCGTGCTCGGGGCCGAGGTAGCCCAGGGGGGTCACCCCGGTGGCTCTCACCTGCGACATGAGGTCGAGGGCGACGGTGGGTCTGGTGCGCCCGTTGCTGACCGTGAACGGGCGCACCAGCCGTCCGGCCGCGTCGTCGAGCCAGGGCCCGTCGCCGGCCGCCGCCACGCTCAAGGCCCCATCACCGACGGTTCGACGGCATGCTGCCGGGGCGCGGTCACCAGGTAGGGGCGGACGCTCTTGACCAGCATCGCCATCTCGTACCCGAGGACCGCGGCGTCGGCCTCGCGGCCGGCGAGCACGGCGAGACAGGTACCGGAGCCGGCCGTGGTGACGAACAGCAGCGTCGAGTCGAGTTCGACGACGACCTGGCGCACGTCCCCGCCGTCGCCGAACCGGACGCCCGCACTGCGCCCGAGGGAGTACAGGCCGGAGGCGAGGGCGGCCATGTGGTCGGCGCTGTCGGGGTCGAGGCCGTGGACGGACTTCACGAGGCCGTCGCAGGAGAGGAGGACCGCACTGGTCGTGTGCGGTACGCGCTGCACGAGGCCGCTCATCAGCCAGTCGAGATCGGAAACATGGCCGGTCGGCGCGTCGCTCGCCATGGTGGATCGACTCCTAGGGGTACGAAGGTCCGCGGGAGCGGTGGGGGTCGGGGTGGGGGTGGGGGTGGCGGTGGGAGTGGGGGTGGTCAGGGGGGTGCTCATCCGGCCGGTGTGCTCCCGTCGTGCCGGGTGGTGGGGTGGTGGTCGTGACCGTCGGCGCCGTACGCCTCGCCAAGGGCGGGCGCGGGCTCGGTGCGGCCTTCGGCCGCGGGCGGCGGGGGCGGCGGGGGCGCGAGAAGCTCCGCCGGTCCGGCGGCGGCCGCTCGCGAGGCCTCCGCCTCCAGGCTCTGCTGGGCCTCGGCGAGGCCGATGCCGCGCTGGAAGGCCGCCATCAGGCCGGGGTCGTGGCCGACGGGCCGGTCGGTGTCCTGACGGGGGGCCGGGCCGCCGCGCAACTGGGGCACGATGTGCTCCTGGGCGCGGCGGCGGGGCAGTCGGGGCTTGCCCATGGTGCCGCGGACCGCGCCCACGCGCGGAAGCGGCGCCTGGCCCGCGTAGCCCTCCACGACGGGCCGGTCGCCGGGCCGGATGCCGGGCACGGCCTCCGCCGGGTTGGGCCGCTCCTCGTGCGCGCCGCGGACGGGCAGGGGGGCCGGACCGCGCCCGTCCCCCCGCGAGGCGTCGTGCCGGGCCCGGCCGACCGTGCCCGCTGCCCCGCCCGGGGCACGGGTCCCGGGGCCGGCCTCGGGATCCGCGGACGTCGCGGGCGTCGTCGGCATCGACCGCGCCCGGCCGGACACGGGGTACGGCCCCGCCGAGGACGGCGCCGTGCCCGCGGCCGACGCGTCCGTTGCCGAGGTCTCCGTTCCGGTCCGAGGCTCGGCCTGAGGTCGGTGCCGAGGCCCGGCCTCGGCCCGGCCGTGCTGCCGTGACGCGGTCGCGGTCCCGGCACCGGCTTCGGTCTGCGGCTGAGCCGCAGTCCACGGCCCGACCGGGGCCTGCGCCCGAGCCTGGGCCTGCGCCTGCGCCTGCGCCTGGGCCTGGGCTTGCGCCGGGGCCGGGCCTTGAGCCCGAGCCGGGGCCTGGGGTTGAACCGGAGCCAAGGCTTGAGCCGGGGCCGGAGCCGAAGCCGGGGCCTGGCTTGGAGACCCGCCCGAATCCCGACCCGCAGCCAACGCCCGACCCGGGCCCCGACCCGGGCCCGGGGCCTGGCCCGGGGCCTGGCCCGGGGCCTGGCCCGGGGCCTGGCCCGGAGCCGACGCCCGACCCGAAACCGGGGCCTGGACTGAGGCCTGGCCCGGAGCCGAATCCCGGCCCGGAACCGGCGCCTGAGCCGAGTGCCGTGCCGGCCCCTCGGGCCCGACCGGAGCCGAAGCCTGCACCCGCCCCACAGGCGAAACCGGAGCCGAAGCCTGCACCCGCCCCACAGGCGAAACCGGAGCCGAAGCCTGCACCCGCCCCACAGGCGAAACCGGAGCCGAAGCCTGCACCCG
>NZ_JBHWKO010000017.1:0-51854 GCF_042731035.1 Streptomyces sp. NPDC059895 | reverse complement strand
CCCCACAGGCGAAGCCGGAGCCGGGGCCTGGATCGCCCGGGCTTCCCGCGTCCGGGCCCCGCGCGCCCGCTCGCCGTCCGCGTCCGGTGCCCCTCCCCCGCCGTGTTCCTCCGTCTGCGGCACGGGCGCGCCCGGCGCCGAGCCCAGCACGGCCTGCGGTACCACGAGTACGGCCTGGACCCCGCCGTAGATGTTGGTCTGGAGGCGGACCCGGATGCCGTGCCGGCGGGCGAGCTGGGAGACGACGTAGAGGCCGATGCGGCCGTCGGCCAGCAGGCGGCCGACGTTGACCTGGTCGGGGTCGGCGAGCAGGTCGTTCATCCGGCTCTGTTCCTCGACGGGCATGCCGAGCCCGCGGTCCTCCACCTCGACGGCCAGACCGGAGGTGACGAGGTTGGCGCGCAGCAGCACCTGGGTGTGCGGGGCGGAGAACACGGTGGCGTTCTCGACGAGTTCGGCGAGCAGGTGGATGACGTCGGCGACGGCGTGTCCGCGCAGCTCGCCGTCGATCGGCGGCACCAGCTTGACCCGCGAGTACTGCTCGACCTCGGCGATGGCGGAGCGCAGCACCTCGGTCATGCAGACCGGGTTGCTCCACTGCCGCCGGGAGACCGCCCCGCCGAGCACGGCGAGGTTCTCGGCGTGGCGGCGGATGCGGGTGGCGAGGTGGTCGACGTGGAAGAGGCCCTTGAGGAGGTCGGGGTCCTCGATCTCGTTCTCCAGCTCGTCGAGGATCGAGATCTCGCGGTGCACGAGCGACTGAAGACGCCGCGCGAGGTTGACGAAGACCTCGAGCTTCTGTTCGCTGCCGGCCTGGCTGGAGAGCTGGGCCGCCCGGACGACGGCGTCGGCGGCCGCGTCGTGGGCGCGGGACAGGTCGGCGGCGAGCAGTTCGAACTCGTCGGCGTCGGCGGGCGGGCGGCCGCGCGTGGTGCGCCGGGGCGGGACCTCGCCGCGGCGCAGCATGTCGAGCAGGGCGCGCAGGTCGGCCGCGTCACGTGCGCTGTCCTGGCGCAGGGCGTCGAGGCGGTCGGTGACGGAGCGGGCGGCGCGGTCGGCGGCCACCGCGGCGATCAGGATGCCGGCGGTGGTCACACCGACGGCGCCGGCCAGCACGGCCCACAGGGTCGGGCCGGGCCGGGTGCCGGTGGAGCGGACGGCGAACAGCACGGCCGCGCAGGCGCTGAGGGCGACGGCGGTCGGGGGGAGCACGGCGAGCCGGAGGAGCTGGGGCCGTATGTGTGTCTCGGCCGGTGCGGGAGCGGTGCGGGCGACCGGTCGTCCGTGCCGTCCGCCCTCACGGCGGTCTGCGCGTGCGGCCGGTGCGCGGAGGTGAGACATCGGGGTCCTCGTACTGTGTCCGTCGGGCGTGGTGGTGCGGGGGGGTGCGCGGCTCGGGCATGCGCCATCGCGGTGTCGGTCGAGAGAGCCGGAAATTCGGCCGCACGTCGTCCGACGGACACTCACAGTAGTCGGCAACGCATCATGTGCGGTGGGCAGTTGACAAAGTCACCCGGCCAGGGTCCCGCTCTGGTATGAGGTCTCGCACGCAGGACCGATAACACGTCGACACTGTCGGTGCCGGAGTCGAAAGAAGTCGATCAGACCTGGTCACGGCCGGTCTTGAACAGAAGGCGAGGCCCCGGGAGTTCCTCACCCCCGGGACCCCGCCGTCGTACCGGCCCCCGACGGGCCGTCACACCCCCACCCCTCCACGGCGGCTCCGAGCCGTCCGACGGCTCCTCCTCGGCACACCCGAAACATCACTCTGCGTATCAGCGTTGGCTCGGGGTGGCGTGTCTCGGGGCAGGCTCCACGGGAGGGTCACCCCTCGTCGCACGGGTCGAGTTCGCCGCGCGGCCGGCCGCCGTCGGAGCCCTGGGGCGCGTCGACCGTGCGCCCGGACGCGAGGTCGTCGCCCACGGGCGCGCCGGACGGATCCACCACCGGCCCTCCCCCGCCGGCTCCGTCCGGCGCCCCTTCGGAGGTCCCGCCCCGGCGCGGCCCGGACAGCACCTTCACGATCGCCGCCCCGGCGGCGAGGCCGAAACTCCCCGCGTCCACCGCCGAGGCCCCCAGCCAGGTCATCGCGAGACCGGCGCCCGCGCCTCCGAGAGCACCGAGGACCACCACCTGATTTCCATAAGCCGTCCGGGACGGTGACGCTTCCTCGCCCACGAGTGCGGACCGCACCAGGTGCAGCATCATTTCGACCCGGGACCAGAGCCTGGAGGTCCTGCTCACCGATTCCTCCTTGCACGCCGACGGGAGTTCCCTCGCTTCATAGGAGCAGGCCACAGGGTGTCCCACCATCCGTCATGCCAAAGCCAGATGAAACCCGGCTCCTGAACAACTCGCGGTGGGACGGCGTATCACCAAGTTGGGACAATCACTGTCCCGGCTTGGCTTGGGACACCTATCCTGGTGGACGTTTCGGGACGCTGCCGGACAGCGTCCCCGAAGTCGGGGGAGTCAATGGATCAAGAGGCAGAGGGTCGTATCGATCCCTCTCCGGCCAACAGCAAAGAGGATCTCGCGCGTTTTCTGCGCATGCTCCGCGCCAGGGCCGACAGCCCTTCGTACCGGGATCTCGAGAAATCCGCCGCCGCCCTGGGAAGGGGACGGGCACTGCCCCGCACCACGCTCGGTGAGGTCCTGCGCGGACGCAGGTTCCCCAGCAAGGCCTTTCTGCTGACCTTCGTCGAGTTGTGCGGAATCCAGCCGGGCGAGATGCAGGCGTGGGAAAACACCTGGAATCGACTGGCGGTGCAATACAAGGTCACCGAGCCGACGGAGGGCCGTGAGGCGCACCCTCCGCAACTCGTCGTCCACACCAGGAAGCAGATCAGCGAACTGGAAGAACAGGCATCACAACTGCGCACCCGTCTGCGACACCAGAGCCAGGCCCTCGAACAGGCCGCCAGGGCGTGGACGGCCGTGGGCGCGGCGCTGCAACGCCAGGGCCACTGGGCGGAGGCGGAGGCCGTCTACGCCACCGTGGTCGAGTTGCAGCGGGTCTCGCCCGCCTCCGACGCCCAGGCCCTCGTCCGCGCGCAGCGCGGCATCGTGGAGGTGCTGATCGCGCAGGGCCGGTACGGCGACGCGGAGATGGCGGCGGAACTGCTGACCGGCGAGTGCGCGAAGGAGCTGGGCGCCGACCACTTCGAGACGCTCGGCGCCCAGCAGCTGCTCGCCGCTCTGCGCTCCTCGCCGCCCCCGGCGGCGGGCGCCGCGAGGCCGGAGCCGGCGGACGGCTCCGAGGTTGTGGTCCTGGTGGGGTCCGAGGTGGCGGAGCAGCGGCCTGCCCCGCCCGCCTCCCGAGGCCGGGTGGCGGGCGCGCTGCCCGCGATCTGGAACCTGGAGCCGCGCAATCCCGAGTTCACCGGCAGGGAGAACATCCTGCGCGCGCTGCGGCAGCGGTTCGGCCAGGGCGGCCCCTCCATGGTCCAGACGTTACGGGGGCCCGGAGGGGTCGGTAAGACCCAGATCGCCGTGGAGTACGCCCACCGGCACTCGGACGCGTACGACCTCGTCTGGTGGGTCGCGGCCGAGGACCCCTCGCTCGTCGGCGAGCAGATCGCCGCGCTCGCCGTCGAACTGGGGCTCGTCGAGCAGGGCACCGACACGGCGACGGCGGCCGCCGTCGTGAAGTCGCAGCTGCGCGGCCGGGACCGCTGGCTGATCATCTTCGACAACGCCGAGGAGCGAGCGGCCGTCTCCGAGTGGTTGCCCGGCGGACCCGGGCACGTGCTGATCACGTCACGGGCCGGTGGCTGGGAACGCGTCGCCGCCACGGTGCCGGTCGACGTCATGGGGGAGTCCGAGTCCGTCGCCCTGCTCCAGGCCCACTGCCCCGAACTCAGCCGGAGCGAGGCGGAGTCGCTGGCCGAGGAACTGGACTACCTTCCCCTCGCCCTGTGCCAGGCCGGCGGTTTCCTGGCCGAGACGGCCACCGAGGTCGGCGACTACGTCCAGCTGCTGCACACCCACCCCGCCGCCCTGCTGAGCGAGGGCGAGGCGGGGGACTACCCGCGGTCCCTGGCCGCGGTGATCGGGCTCAGTCTCGACCAGCTCACCCGGGCCGACCCCATCGGGCTGACCACCGTGCGGGTGTGCGCCCTGCTCGCCCCCGAGTCCATTCCGGTGCGCTGGCTCATGGCGGTGGACGACATCACCGCGGGCGACGACGAGGCCCTGGCGCCGCTCGCCGAGGTCGCGGGTGACGAGATGCTCCTGCGCCGCGCCATCGGCACAGCCGTCCGGTTCGGCCTGGCCAAGAGCAACCGCGACGGCGTCCGGCTCCACCGGCTCGTCCAGGGGGTGATCCGCGATCTGCTGCCCGCCAGCTCACGGGAGCGCATCCGCCGCCACGCGCGCGCCCTGCTGGTCGCCAACCGCCCGGGCGACCCCGAGGACCCGGCGACCTGGCCGGAATGGGCCCGCATCGTGCCCCACCTGCTCGGCGTGGAGCCGACCACACCGACCGACCCGCACCTGCGCACGCTCTCCTGCGACACGTCGTGGTACCTGATCGAGCGGGGCGACGCGGACGCCGGAGCCCGGCTCGCGCGCTCCCTGCGCGAGGCCTGGCTGCGCGACCTCGGCCCCGACGACGTGCATGTCCTGTGGGTGACCCGGTGCCTCGCCCGCGCCCTGCGCGAACAGGGCCGCTACGAAGAGGCCCGGGTCCTGTACGACGACACGCTGCCGCGGTACCGGCGTGTCCTGGGCCGGAAGCACACCGACACCCTCCGGCTGGCCCACGGCTCGGCGATCAACCTCAGACTCCTCGGACGGTACGAGGAGGCCAGGGCCCTGCAGGCGGCGACGCTCGACGCGTACCGCCAGGTCCTGGGCGAGGACCATCCGCACTCCCTGCACTCCGCCAACCACCTGGCGGTCGACCTCGGCACACTGGGCCACCACGACGAGGCCAGACGGCTCCACGAGGACACGCTGGCCCGCTACCGGCGCGTCCTGGGCGACGACCACCCCGACACCCTGCGGTCGGCGAACCACCTCGCGGCCGACCTCATCGCCCTCGGCGAGTACGCCGAGGCGCGGGCGCTGGACGAGGACACGCTGGAACGCTGCCGGCGCACCTTCGGCGAGGAGCACCCCTACACGCTCCGTGCCGCCGTCTCCTACGCGACCATCCTGCGCAAGCTGGGGCGTCTGCAACCGGCCCTGGCTCTCCAGGAGACGACGCTCGCCCGCTCCCGCCAGATCCTGGGCGCCGACCACCCGCAGAGTCTGCGCGCCGGGCAGGCCCTGTGCGAGATCCTGCTGCACCTGCACCGGCTCGACCGCGCGGCGGAGCTCCAGGAGGAGACCGTACGGCGCTATCGGCGCGTGCTCGGCGACGATCATCCGGAGACGAGAAACGCGGTGGATCTCCTGGAAAAGATCAGCGAACGTCGTACACCCGGGCGGAAAAAATGACCATGCCGCGGCGACGAAAAGCGGCCGGATTCCGCCAATAATGGTCACACCGATAGCCAGACGGCGCGCGGCGCACTTACGATTGTCGGGGCGTCAACTTCCGATCATTTCGCGAGAGTGAATGGGCGAGCACCGGAAACAGCGGTATCCGGTGCCACGGATAGCACACACCGGATTCCGGTTCGGGGGAGTTCCGTGCACTTCCATGCCCGCTAGTAGCGTGCCTCCCGTCATGTCGTCCCGAGTAAGGAATGAGTCATGCCGGATGTCAAGATCGCGTTGGCGACCACCAGGCCGCGTCCGGAGATCAACGTCGATCACGACATGCCGCTGCTTCTGGCGGCCCTGAACGAGGAAGGCGTCAAGGCCGTTTCCGTCAACTGGGACGACCCGGAAGCCGCGTGGGAGGAATTCGACCTCGTGGTGATCAGGTCCACCTGGGACTACACCTGGCGGTCGGTGGAATTCATGGAATGGGTGGAGCGGGTCAGTTCCCTGACCACTCTTCTCAACCCGCCGTCCGTGGTGCGCTGGAGCGCGGACAAGTACTATCTCTCCCGCCTCGCGGAGGCGGACGTCCCGGTGGTGAGGACCCACTACGTCGCGCCGGGCACGGAGCCCGCCCTGCCGGCCTCGCACGAGTTCGTCGTGAAACCCGCGGTCGGAGCGGGCGCGCGCTACGCGGCCCGGTATCAGCCGGCCGACCGCGACACGGCCCTGCAGCAGATCCGCCGCATGCACGGCGAGGGCTTCACCGCGATGGTCCAGCCCTACATGACGGCGATCGACTCGAGCGGCGAACGCGCCCTGGTCTTCTTCGACGGAGCCCTGCTGCACGCCATCCGGAAGAACGCCGTACTGGCACCGAACGTCCCGTTCGACCAGCGCAAGGTCGCCCACCCGGGCCTGGAGCCGTGGAACCCCACGCAGCACGAGGTCGAGGTCGCCCGGAGCGCGCTGTCGGTGGTACCGGACGGACAGCGCCTGTTCTACGCGCGCGTCGACATGGTGGACGACGAGAACGGCCGGCCCACCGTGATGGAGCTGGAACTCGTCGAGCCGAACCTCTTCCTCGCGGTGCAGCCCGATTCCCTGCCCACCGTGACACGCGCCATCGTCGACACCGCCGTACGCGCCAGTGAGCTGAAGGACCGTCAAGTAGCGGAATCGCGCTGAGAGATCGCGCCACAACGGGGAGGGCAGCGGTGGTCACGGCCGACGAGTCGCACGATGAGGCTGCTCTCCCCTATCGCTGTCCGGCGCACCTGGGAGAACCCCCGCAGTTCCCGGTCCTGCGCCAGGGGCCGGGCATCGACCGCCTGCCCACCTCCACCGGGGACAGCGCGTGGCTGGTGACCAGCCACGACGGCGTGAGGACCATGTGCGGTGACCCGCGCGTGGGCAAGTCGCACGCGGATCCCTCGCGGGCGCCCCGCCTGTGGGACGCCGCGCTCATGGAACCGCAGAGCGGTCACGCGGACGAGTTCGCGGTCCACTCCCGCTGGCGGCACACGCTGTCACGGCACTTCAGCAGCCGACGTGTCGCGGAGCTCAGGCAGCACGTGGAGGAGGTGCTGGGGCGGATCGTGGCGGACCGGCTCGCCGAAGGGCCGCCGATGGACGTGCGCACAGGTCTGGCCCAGCCCTTCGCGGCGACGGTCATCTGCGACCTCCTGGGACTTCCGCACGCCCTGCGGCCCGCTCTGGTCGCGTGGTCCGACACGGCCCGCGCACACGGCATGGCCCGGGAGGCGGCCGCCCGTCGCGGCGCCCTCCGGCAGCGGATCGACCGGGCACTCGACGACGTCCGGGCCGAGGCCCGCGACTCCACGGCGGACGACACCCTCCTCCAGGACCTGGCGCTCGCCCGGCCGGAAGCCCACCGGCTCACTCGCGAGGAGTGGGCGGACGCCGTCCTGGACGTGTTCCTCGCCGGCTACGACACCATCTCCACCCGCATCGTCCACGGCACCGCCTACCTCCTCGACCATCCCGAGCAGCTCCGGGCGCTCACGGGCGACCCGGCGCTGATACCGGGGGCGGTGGAGGAGATCTTCCGTCTCGCGGTGCCGGGCGGCAGCTGGATACCCCGCTACGCGCGCACCGACATCCCCCTGCCGCACGCCACGGTCGCGGCGGGCGACCTGATCGTCCTGTCCTTCCAGTCCGCCAACCGGGACGAACGCGTCTTCCCCGACGCCGGGCGCTTCGACATACACCGGCACCCCAATCCGCACATCGCCTTCGGGCACGGCACCTTCTACTGCCTGGGCGCCGCGCTCGCCCGGCTCGAACTGGGCGTCTACCTCGCCGCACTCGCCCGCTTCCCGGGGCTCGGCACGGCGTCTCCGGGGCAGCGGCACGTACTGGCCGAGGCGACCGTGACGGGCGGACTCGAGCACCTCCTGACCACCTGGGACACCGACGGCCCCGTCTGATCGTCCGGCACCGTCGGTGCGTCACCGCTGTCCGGCGCCGTCGCGCGTCACCAGCGTCTCGGAGGACGACCGCGCGCCCGGCCTCGGACCGTCCGGGCACGGACCGTCCGGGCACGGACCGTCCGGGCACGGACCGTCCGGGCACGGGCCGCCCGGGCACGGGCCGCCCGGGCACGGGCCGCCCGGGCACGGCCTCTCCGCTCAGCCCGCCGGCACCGCCTCCGGGGTCTCGCCGCCCTCCGCCGCGCCCTTCGAGCCGTCACCGTCCGTGTCGGCCTCGGGCGTCGCCACCACCTCGACCAGGGGCCGCCAGCCGCCCGCCGGGGCCAGTGCCACGTCCCGCCACCACGGCTCGGCCGGGACGGTCCCGGTGGTCGGCTCGAAGGGCTCGCCGGGCCGGGGCAGCGCGAGGGGCGCACCGGCCGCGCGCGCGGCGGCCAGGGTGCCCTCACCGGGTTCGGCCCACGCGTGCGTGGCGAGGTTGAACGTGGCCCAGTGGATGGGCAGGAGCACACCCCCGGGGCCGCCCTGGAGGTCGAGATGGGCGCGCAGGCCCTCCTCGGGCGTCATGTGGATGTCGGGCCAGAGCTCGGAGTACGCGCCGATCTGGATCATCGTCGCGTCGAACGGGCCGTGCTCGGCGCCGATGTCCCGGAAGCCCTCGAAGTAGCCGGTGTCACCGCTGTGGTAGATGCGGTGCTCGTCACCGGCGACCACCCAGGAGGCCCACAGGGTGTGCTGGGTGTTGCGCAGTCCGCGCCCGCAGAAGTGGCGGGCCGGGGTGGCGGTGAGGGTGAGTCCGCCGACCTTGGTCGCCTCGTGCCAGTCCAGCTCGCGCAGCCGGTCCGCGGACACGCCCCAGTGCTCCAGGTGGGCGCCGACCCCGAGCGGGACGGCGAACAGGGTGTCCGTGCCGGCCAGCGCCTTGATCGTGGGCATGTCCAAGTGGTCGTAGTGGTCGTGCGAGATGACCACGACGTCGACCGGGCCCAGGGCGGCGAGCGGGAGCGGGACGGGGTGCAGCCGCTTGGGGCCCGCGAAGGGGAAGGGGGAGCAGCGCTCGCCCCAGACCGGGTCGAACAGCACGCGCTGCCCGTCGATCTCCGCGAGCACGCTGGAGTGGCCCAGCCACGTCAGACGCAGATCAGTGGCGGGCGGCTTGGCGAGGTCGGCGACGGTGGTGGCGTGCACCGGGACCGTGCCGGCGGGGGCGCGGCGGGGGCGGGAGTCCTTGTCGAAGTACGCCTTGGCGAAGTCGAGGGCGGAGCCCGAGGGGCGGGTGCGCGCCGGGCCGCCGGGGTTCTGGAAGACCCCGTCCTTGAAGTGGGGCGATCTGCGGATGCGCGCCAGGCGCTCACCGCTCGGGTCCGCGCCGAAGGCCTCGGGCTGCAGCGCGCGGAGCCCGGGGCTCAGGGTACGGAAACCGGCCACGGTACCTCCAGGTGGAGTCGCTGAGGATTCCCATTATGGTCGGCCCGGGCGGCGGCGCCGGACCGCCCCCCGCCTCCCGTCCCGGGCCCCCGCCGCCCCGCGCCGACACGGCGGCCCGACCGCGAACTCGTGGGCGGGCCCCGGCTGTTTGTGGACGCGAGGCGCTCCGATCGCTCCCGTCGACGACGTCGGCGCAGGTCGCGGGCCCTGTGTAGGGTGACCGCGTGGCAAGAGTCCGGTTGAGTGTGGCCGAGCGGCGCGAGGAGTTGCTGAAGGCCGCCATCGAGCAGATCGAGGCGCGGGGCGTGGCGGCGGTCAGGATCGCCGACGTGGCCGCGTCGCTCGGCGTGAGCAACGCGCTGGTGCTCTACCACTTCTCGACCAAGGAGAAACTTGTCGCCGACGCGTTCGCGTACGCCGCCGAGGACGACCTGACGCGCCTGCGCGGGCTGCTCGGCCGCCGCACCACCGCCCTGCGCCGGCTGCGGTCGGCCGTGCGCTGGTACGCGCCCACCGGCCAGGCCAAGGGCTGGCGGCTGTGGATAGAGGGCTGGGCGGTGTCCCTGCGCGAGCCCGCCCTGCGCGACGTCGCCCGCCACCTCGACCGGCAGTGGAAGGCCGCGCTCACCGAGGTCATCGCCCAGGGGGTGGCAGCGGGCGAGTTCCGCTGCCCCGACCCTTTCGGCACCGCCCTGCGCCTGACGGCCCTGCTCGACGGTCTCGCCGTGCAACTGACGTCCTACAAGGGTGCGGTGTCCCGGGCCCGGGCCCGGGAGTGGGTGGACGAGGCGCTGGCCCGGGAACTCGGGCTGGAGGCGCGGGCGGTGAGCGTCCAGGGGCGCTGAGGGCCGCGGAGGGGCGCGGGCCGGGGTGCGCCCCTGGTGGACCCCGCCTCAGTCCAGTTCGTACACCGCCGTCACCGTCGCCGTCGCCCGGATCAGACCCGTCGCCACCGGTACGCCGGCGCCGATGGCGACGGCGTCCACGGCCGCCGGGACGGGGCGCGGGTGGCCGGCGGCGTCCTCGCTGAAGGAGACGAGGCGGCCGAGACGGTGGCCGCTGAGGCGGGCGTACTGGACGGCCTTGGCGTGGGCGTCGTCGTGCGCGGCCTGCCGGGCGCGGGCCTGGAGCGGGGCCGGGTCGGAGACGCCGAACGAGACGGAGTTGATCCGGCCCGCCTCACCGGCGGCGTCGGTGATCGCCTGGAGCACGGCCCCGGTCCGCTTCACCTCGCGGACCGTCACCGAGAAGGACTGTCCGGCCTGGTAGCCCGTCGGACGGGAGGTGCCGTCCGTGGTGTCGTGGACCGGGCCGAGGGTCACGTTCTCGGTGCGGATGTCGCGGTCGGCCACCCCTTGGGCGCGGACGGCCGCCAGCAGCGCGTCCGCCGCCCTGGCCTGCGTCTCGACGGCCCGTTGCGGGGTCTCGGCGACGGTCTCGACGCCCGCGGCGACGACGGCGAGGTCGGGGGCGGCGCTCGCGCTGCCGTCGCCGGTCACGGTGACGGTGGCGGGGCTGGGCGCGAGGCGGGCCGGAGCCGCGGGGCGCGCCGCCAGCGCGGTCGCGGTGGGCACGGCGACGGCCGGGAGGCCGAGGGCCAGGAGGGTCACGACGGCGACGGCGGCCGGTGTGCGGGGACGGCACATGCTGGATCGTTCCTTCGGGCGTGGGCGTGGGGGCGACGTACGGTCATCCCAGCACCCGGCCCGGTCGGCGCGGGGGCGCCACTCCCGCAGGCTCACCTCACCGGTCGAGCACTGGCGCCCGCCCACCACACGGACCGAGCACGCCCGCCCGCCTACGGACCGAGTGCGCCCGCCCACCTCACGGGCGGAACGCGGCCGGCCGGCGGCACGGGGCGGCCGGCCGCGCTCCGCCGGGGCTCACGCCACCGAGGCGATCCATGTCCTGATGTCGTCCGGCGACAGCGCTCCCTTGGCGGTCACGTGGTCGCCCGAGGACTCCCCGCGCAGCCGGCGACCGATCCACGGCACCAGGAACTCGCGCGCCCAGTGCACGTCGTCGCGCCGCACCTCGAGGGTGCCGCGCGGCGGGAGCGGCGGCCAGGACTGCTCGGGGTCGGCCGGCACCTCCAGTCCGAGGACCTGTCCGGCGCGCAGCGCGACGCGCGTGTGCCCCTCGGGAGAGAGGTGGAGCCGGTCGTGGTCCCAGGCCCGGCGGTCCTGGATCGACTTCAGGGACCACAGGTCGAGCACCGGGCAGCCGTACCGGTCGGCGACCGCGCGCACATGCCCGTTGTAGGTGGCGATCTTGCCGCGCAGGTGCTTGAGCACCGGGATGCCGCGCGTGTCGAAGCCGGTCGTCACCATGACCGTCCCGGCCACCGCGGTCAGTGCGGCGATCGCCCGCTCGAAGCGCTCGGCGACCTCGTCCGGGTCGGTGCCGGGACGGAGGATGTCGTTGCCGCCCGCACAGAAGGAGACAAGGTCGGGCGCGAGTCCGACGGCCTGGGGAAGCTGGTCCGCCACGACCTGGTCGAGCAGCTTCCCGCGCACCGCCAGATTGGTGTACCGGAAGTCGCCCTCGGGCCGCCGGTCCGCGAGGAGCACCGCGAACCGGTCGGCCCAGCCGACGAACGCCCCGTCGGGGCCGGGGTCGCCGACGCCTTCGGTGAAGCTGTCCCCCACCGCCACGTACGACCCGATCACTGATCTGCTGTCACTCTTCGAATCGTCTGCCACAACAGTGCATGATTCACCTTCGAATGTGACTTACGCGACCGTAGGAAGGGGTTGACGGGCGGTGAGATAAGCCACTCCTAAAGAATTCACCAATGTGGGAATAAGGTCTGCCGTCAGCCGTGTCGACGCAGTGACCACACCCGGAAGTCGCTGATCCGGAAGTGGCTCCACGTGGTGCGGAACGCGAAGTGCCCCGCGGTGTACGGCTCCGGGTCGGTGTAGTCGAAGACGAGCCGCCCGTTGTTCCACCACCGGACGGTGGAACCGTCGGAGACGATGCGGACGTGGTTCGGCTCGTTCGCCACCAGCAGCGGCTCGGTGTAGTCGTAGACCAGCGGCCGGACCCCCGCCTGGCCGACGTAGCGGCGCAGCCGGGTGGTGGTGTTGGTGTTGGCGCCGTAGCCGACGTAGTACGTCTTCAGGTGGTCGTACTCGGCGAGCGCGCCGTTCCTCTCGGTGGCGAAGAGGTCGTCCGGGGAGCGGGCGTCGACGGCGTTCCAGAAGTTGTTGAGATCCGAGACGCGGTCGTTGGCGCCGCCCGCTGAGACCGGCGTGGCGGTGTACTCCAGGACGTACGGCCCTTCGAGCCGCTGCTTGAACCAGATGGTCGCGCCGGCGGGCACGTCGACCTCCAGGGTGCCCCGGGAGGCGGTGACGGTGCCGCCCTTCTCCAGTTCGACGGCCCACTGGCGCAGACCGTGACGGAAGTCGTCGTGGGCGATCAGGCGGCGGTGGCGGGGTGCGGCGCTCGCCTCCGCGGCGGGGGCGAGCGCGGCCAGGGCCGCACCGGCGGCCAGGGCCCCGAAGGCCCTGCGGGAAGTGGTCACGGGAGAGGGCTCCTTCAGGGGGTCGTGACGTGGGGCGCGGGGACGCGGCGGGTCTCGGTGCCGAGGTAGTAGTCGGTGTACGTCGACTGGAGATAGCCGCGCACGGTCCAGCCGAGGCGGTACCCGGGGTTCTGGGCGAGCGTGTAGAGGCGCGTCTTCGTCGGCTCGGTGGTGGTGTACAGGCGCAGGGCGGTGTGGTCGGCGGTCTCGGCGAGGATCTCCTCGCGCCAGTCGCCGAGGATGTCGCCGTAGAACGGGGTGGCGTTGCGGGCGCCGGAGACGACTCCGGACGGCTCGAAGATCTTCGTGCTGGTCTGGGTCGCCGGGTCCCACTTCTCGACGTACGTGTAGTCGAGGTTCTCCGACGCCTTGTCGCCGTCCCACCAGATGCGGAAGTTGACGCTGGGCGTGGTCGTGGAGACCTTGCCGTCCTGGACGTTGTAGACGCCCGCGCCCGGCGCGGTGACGTCGGCGGTGGACGTCCAGTACTCGTAGCCGGGGTGGTCGGGGTCGATGTCGCCGGTGCTGCCGCGGCCGACGTCGATGTCGGTGTCGTTCACCCAGTCGGCCGGGTGCTGCCCGGTGACCAGGCGCTCGCCGGTGTCGGCGTCGTAGTAGTACCAGGGGAAGTTCGGGACGACGCCCAGCTCGGCCTGCTGGATGGCGAAGCCCTCCAGGCCGGGGCGGTCGGGGTCGAGGTCGGCGATGTGGAAGCGGTCGCCGTGCCCGGCGCCGTCGACGACGTAGCGCAGGGTGCCGTCGCTGTTGACGACGTAGTTGCCGTCGGCGATCTCGTCCCGGCCGTCGCTGTCCACGTCGACGGTGCGGATCTGGTGGAAGCTGGTCGCGCCGCTGTCGGAGGGTACGACGTACTTCCAGCGGCGGGTCAGGTCCGTGCCGTCGAAGTCCCAGGTCTGGAAGAGGATCCGGAAGGTGCCGCGCTTGGCGCCTACGCGGGTGACCAGCTTGGTGACCAGGCTCGGGTGGACGCCGTCGAGGTAGGCGATGCCGAAGTGGCCGCCGGAGGGCCCGTCGGCGACGAAGTCGTCGGGGACGGGCTGCCGGGTGCGCTCGGTGCCGGTGGCGCCGTCGATCACGGAGACGAACTGGTTCGCGGGCGAGGCGGCGGTGACCCGCCCGCCGTCCGCGAAGGTGGTGCCGTCGGCCGTGTGCACCAGCACCTCGGCCTTGCCGTCGCTGTCGAGGTCGTACACGGTGACGTTGTCGTCGTTGCGGTAGCCGCCGATCGCGGTGGATCCGCTGATCGCGGCGGGCGCCGGGTCGTTGGCGCCGTTCCCGCCGACCTGGGTGTAGGAGCCGGGGCCGAGGTCGACCCGCCAGAGCCGCTCGCCGGTGAGGGTGTAGGCCTCCAGCAGGTCGGACCTGTCCCGGGTCTGGGAGAGCCGGCTGACGACGAGCTCGTAGCGTCCGTCGCCGTCGAGGTCGCCGGGCCAGGCGTGCTGGACGGTGTAGCCGTCGGCCGCGGCGAGCGGGATCTCGGCGTATCCGTCGGCGAAGTCGAGGGCGGCGGAACTCGGCCGCTGCTCGTGCCCGTTGACGACCGCGCGCACGGTGTAGGTCCCCGTGCCCGGGGAGTCGTCCTGGTAGGTCGTCGACTTCCTGATCGGCTCGCGGTTGAGCCGGCGGCCGTTCTTGTACACGTTGAAGGCGATGGCGTCGCCGTAGCGGGCGTACTCGGTGCCGAGCAGGCGCCAGCTGAGGAAGGTGCCCTCGCCGGACGGTACGGCGACCAGGCCGCGGTCGAGGTTCTCGACGATCCGGCGCGGCTGCTCGGCGGCCTGGCCGGCGGGCGCGGAGAAGAGCCCGGCCAGCAGGGCGGCGGCGGTGACGGCGACGGCGACGGTTCTTCGGCGTCGGGTGGGGTTCACTTGTGGTCCTTCACGATGAGAGTGGTCGCGTGGTCGGCCACCCCGCGACGGCCCGGTTCGCCGTCCACGGTGCCGAACGACGTTCGAGGGATCGGACATGCGGAAGGGTCGCGGAAACCGCTTGCCCCCTGACGGGATCACTGTGTCCCGACTTCGTCCCCGCTGTCGACGGTCCGGCGGGACCTGCCATACGACCGCAACACAGTGATCATGAACGCGCAAAGACACCGAAGGCCGGACCCGGGGGAACGGGTCCGGCCTTCGGTGGCGTGCCGGGCGGGTGGTCGTGCGAGGGGTCAGCCGACGGAGACCCCGTGCGCGCGGAGGTAGGCGACCGGGTCGATGTCCGAGCCGTAGTTCGGCGTGGTGCGGATCTCGAAGTGCAGGTGCGGGCCGGTCACGTTGCCGGTCGCGCCGGACAGGCCGATCTGCTGCCCCGCGGAGACGGTCTGGCCGGCCGAGACGGAGAGCGAGGACAGGTGGGCGTACTGGGCGTAGTAGCCGTCGGCGAGCTTGATGACGACCTGGTTGCCGTAGGCACCGCCCCAGCCGGCGGAGACGACCGTGCCCGCGCCGACGGCCTTCAGGGAGGTGCCGGTCGAGACGACGAAGTCGACGCCGGTGTGGTAGCCGCTGGACCACATGCTGCCGGACATCCGGTACGGGGTGCCGATGGCGGCGCCCGCCGCGGGGAGGACGAAGCCGCTGGAGGCGGTGGTGTTCTCGGCCGACTGCGTGGTCGACTCGGCGGAGGAGCCGGAGGAGCCGGAGGACTTCGCCGACGTCGAGGACTGCGTGGACTTCGACGACTGCGACGTCTTGGAAGACTGCGACGACTTCGACGAGGAGGAGGAACCGGACGACGTGGACGGCGACTTGGTGGTGCCGGTCGTGGCCGCCTTCTCGCCGATCGACAGCTTGAGGCCCGGGTGGATCAGCGACGGGTTCGCGCCGACGGCCTCACGGTTGTCCTCGTACAGCTCCTGCCAGCCGCCGCTGACGCTCTGCTCGTCCGCGATCTTCGCGAGGTAGTCGCCGGCCAGCACCGTGTAGGTCCGGGTCTCGGTGGCGGACTTGGTGGCGGACTTGGCGTCGGCGGTGGCCTGCTGCGCGGCCGGAGCGGCCTGGACGGCCTTCTCCGCGACGGAGGAGACCGACTGGGCCGCCGACGGGGCCGGTGCGGCATGGGCGCCGGCGGCACCCATGAGCGGGAGGGCGAGCGCGGCTCCGCCGGTTCCGGCGACGGCGATGGAACGGGAGAAGCGCGGGGTCTTGGGGCGGCGGTGCTTACCCTTCGCGGGCATGGCGAATTCCTCTCCGGCGCCTGCGAGGTGAGCTGTCGGGTGCGGGCTGGAGATGCCCGGCCGTGCCGAGGCACGGCTTTACCCCTAGCCGTTCCGGAGACCGGAACAGGCGGTACTACCTGTGGGTCCCCCGCTCCTGCCACGTACGGGTGAGTGTGTGCGGGCTCCGAGCGGCGGCAGGATTGGGCGTCCGTCCGGATTGGTGTGGAACGTAAGCGACCAAGACGCACAGGGACAAGCAGAGGTTGCGCTGTTCACGCCTTTCTCTTGATCCTCTGTGAGAATTCCCCGTCACTTTCCGTGCACCACGGCGCCCGGACTTTTCGCAATACCCCTGAGAAACACCTTGATTACGTGAGCATGACGGGCGACGCACCGTCACGGATATGACGCTCCTCACGTGACGCGTATCCAGGGGCCCTTATGTGAGGGCGAGTTGTGATGAAGGAATCCAATCCGGACAGAACTCTCAGATGCGACGCAGTCGGATAACCGCCGCATCGAGGTCGCCCCGCAGCCCGGTACGCAACCCGTGGTGCAGCAGCACCGCCCCGCGGTGCACTTCGCCCGTTTCAAGACATTCGTACGACTCTGCCGGGTTCAGGCCGCGCAGCCGCAGCGCCGGTGCCGGCTCGCCGTAGCGCTGCGCCTGGAGCCAGGCGAGGACGACGCTCTCGTCCCCGCGCACGTACTGCACGGCGCTCAGGCCGCCCTCCGGCGGCCGCAGCCGGTACAGGTCGCCGTGCTGCACGAGGGGCCGGATCTCCTTGTAGAGCTCGACCCAGCCGCGCGCCTCGGCGAGCTCCTCCTCGGTCCACTCGGAGAGGTCTCCGCCGACGCCCAGCACACCGGCCATGGCACTGACGAACCGGAAGCGCAGCGAACTGGTCCGGCCGTTGAGCTGGGTGTTGGGGCTGTCGGTGACCCAGGCTG
The DNA here is from genome assembly GCF_042731035.1 of Streptomyces sp. NPDC059895. Taxonomy (NCBI): domain Bacteria; kingdom Bacillati; phylum Actinomycetota; class Actinomycetes; order Kitasatosporales; family Streptomycetaceae; genus Streptomyces; species Streptomyces sp. NPDC059895. Next base: position 34,888 of record NZ_JBHWKO010000017.1, on the reverse strand, counting down.
CCATGATCCGCGCCGGGTGCACCTGACTGAAGCCGTGCTGGATGGCGAGCCGGTCCAGCGGGTCGGTGTTGTCGGACGTCCACACCTGGTCGGTCCGGCCGACGATGCCGAGGTCGATCCGCCCGCCACCGCCGGAGCAGGACTCGAAGGCGACGCCCGGGTGAGCCGCCCGCAACCGGTCGAACAGGGCGTACAGGGCGCGCACATGGTCGACCCAGAGCCGCTGCGGGTAGGGGTCGTCCGGCCAGCCGGCGTCGGTGAAGCAGCGGTTGAAGTCCCACTTGACGTAGTCGATGGGCGCGCTGGACAGGAGGGTGTCGAGCTGCTGCCAGAGGTACTCCTGGACGTCCTCGCGGGCGAGGTTGAGGACGAGCTGATTGCGGAACTCCGTCCGCTTCCGTCCGGGCTGGAACTGGACCCAGTCGGGGTGCGCCCGGTAGAGGTCGCTGTCCGGATTGACCATCTCGGGCTCGACCCAGATACCGAACCGCATCCCGAGCCCGTGGACCTGGTCCGCGAGCGGCTTGAGGCCGTTCGGGAAGCGGTCGGGGTTGGGGCTCCAGTCGCCGAGCCCCGCGTGGTCGCCGGTGCGGGCACCGAACCAGCCGTCGTCGACCACGAACAGCTCGACGCCGATGGCCGCGGCGCGACGCGCGAGGGCCGCCTGCTGCTCCTGCGAGATGTCGAAGAAGGTGGCCTCCCAGGAGTTGAACAGCACGGGCCGGTCCCGCTCGGCGTCCGGGATCACGTACGCGCGCTGGTAGGCGTGCCAGGCGCGGCTCGCGCCGCCGAAGCCTGCGTCGCTCCACAGACCGGCGAAGAGCGGCGTGGTGAAGGACTCCCCCGCCGCCAGCCGCAGCAGGCCCGAGTCGTCGTACCCGGCGCCGCCCGTGATCTGCACCCGCGCGTCGGGCAGTTGGGCCACGGCGATCCGCCAGGAGCCGGACCAGCCGAGGGCGCAGCCGTAGACCTCGCCGCGCTCCTCGGTCGCGTCGGTGTCCAGGGCCACCCAGGGCAGGTGCTGGTGGCCGGTGTGGCCGCGGCGGCTGCCGATGACCTTCTCGCCGTAGGTGAGGGGGGCGCGGGTGAGACGGGACTCGGCGGCCCAGCGGCCGTGCAGCTGGGACAGGCGCCAGCCGTCGCGGTCGGGCAGGGTCCAGGTGGCGGAGTCGGCGCGCAGCAGCTCCAGGGGCTCGTCGCCGTCGTTGCGCAGGGTCGTCCAGCGCTCCACGACGTCGTCGCGCATCCGGTAGTGGAGGGTGACGGCCAGACCGGCGTCCCGGAAGCACAGCCGCAGTTCGTCGCCCTCGGTCTCGTGTCCGGTGAAGGTCCACTCGGTTCCGCGCCGGCCGACGGTGCGCACGGACAGGGCGGGGCGGGCGAAGCGGGCGCCGCCCTCGACCGGATACTCCTCCCGGCCGTCGAGCGGGGACTCGAAGGACCAGTAGTCCGGCAGCGGGCGCACGGCGAGCGCCTCGGCGTCGGCGAGGGCGAGCCGGGGGCCCCAGTGCAGGTGCACGAGCTCGTCGGCCTCGGTGACATGGACGGCGTAGCTGCTGTGCGGCCCGGAAAGGAGCCAGGTACGGCCGTCGGCGGCGGACTCGGGCATCACGATCTCCCACTGATTCGAACAGGTGCGATCAAGCACCAACATCATCAGGGGCCGGTGTCCCGCGGAGCAACGCCTGTGGAAAACCATTCGGGGCCACCGGGGACGCCCGCCTGTGGACAACCCGTTGGCCCCGGGAATCCTTACCGTATGGTCGGGGAAGTGTTCCGTCGGCCACCCGAGCCGCGCCGAGCGGGACCGACGACCGGAGGAGCACCTGTGACGCAGCAGATCCCGTCGACCGAGCCCGAGCTGGCCGGTGTGCGCAACTTCCGGGACGTGGGCGGCCTGCCGACCGTCGACGGACGCCGGGTGCGTCACGGCGTGCTGTTCCGCAGCGGCCACCTCGCGCACGCCACCGACGAGGACACCGTGTTCCTGTCCTCCCTCGGTCTGCACACCGTCTTCGACTTCCGCAACGCGGCCGACCAGAAGCTGGAGGGCCCGGACGTCGAGCTGCCGGGCGTGCGCAATGTGAACCTGCCGCTGTCGGACCCCGCGGACGGCGCCGAGTTCTGGAGGATGGTCCGCGACGGCGACATCGAGCAGCTGCGCGCCATCCTCGCGGACGGCCAGGCCGCGGACCGGATGATCGTCTCCTACCGCACGATCATCAAGGAGCGCACCGCCGAGCACTCCCAGGTGGTGCACGCGCTCGCCGAGGACAGCGTCCCCGCCCTGATGCACTGCGCGGCCGGCAAGGACCGCGCGGGCCTGTCCATCGCGGTGACACTGCTCGCCGTGGGGGTCGAGCGGGAGGCGATCCTCGACGACTACCTGAAGTCGAACGCCACGCACCGCCGCTACAAGGTGCGCCGCAGCGGCACCTCCCCCTCGGCCTACTCCCCCGAGGTCATGGAACTGCTCAGCCCCCTCTTCGACGCCCGCGCGGAGTACCTCACGGCCGCGTTCGAGACCGTGGAGGAGACGTGGGGCGGCGTGGACGCCTATCTGGAGCAGGGCCTCGGGCTGACCCCGGCGACCCGGGAGCGGCTGCGCGAGCGCCTCCTCGACTGAACCCCGCCGCCGGGGGCTCCTACTGGTTGCCCCTACTGGTTGGCCCCCACCTCGAAGAGCAGCCAGATGAACGCCGCGACGACGTGCCCCACCGCGATGTAGATGATCAGCCGGATCCAGAGGCTGCGCGGGAAGCGCTCCTCGATGTCGCTCATGGCGTTCCTCCAGAGGTCGGGCCCAGGCACAGCGCGGCCGTCGGGCTCTGCAACAGGGTGTGGACGAAGAGCAGCTCGACCCCGTCGGGGTCCTCGGCCGCGATGCGGTGCGGGGTCAGCGAGTCGAAGTGCGCGCTGTCGCCCGCGCCGAGCAGGTGCGTGGTGTCGCCGAGGCGCAGCCGCAGCCGCCCGGTGAGGACGTACAGCCACTCCTCGCCGGGGTGGACGCGCACGATGTCGCCCTGCGAGCCGTGGGGCACCCGCACCCGCAGGGCCTGCATCCCGCGCCCGGGCGCCCCGGCCTGCCAGTACGTCCAGCCGCCCGCCGCCGTCGGTTCCATGTCGGCGGCACGCAGCACGGCGTCCCGGTCGGCGACCGTCTCGCCGAGCAGCTCCGAGACGGTCGTACCGTAGACACGGGCGAGCGCCAGCAGCATCGGCAGCGAGGGCTGTCGCCGCCCGGTCTCCAGGCGGGAGAGGTGGGCGGGCGACAGGCCCGCGGCGCGGGCGGCGGTCTCCAGGGTGAGGAAGGCGCGGCGGCGCAGGGCGCGCAGCTGAGGCGCCACGACGGACAGACCGTCGGCGGGCAGGCCGTCGGCGGCGGTCTGTCCGCCGACGGGCGGGCCCCCGGAGGCCGGTCCCTCGGCGGGCGGGCCCTCGGCGGGCGGGCCGTCGGAGGCCGGTCCCTCGGCGGGCGGTCCCTCAGAGGCCGGTCCCTCGGCGGGCGGTCCCTCGGCGGGCGGGCCCCCGGAGGCCGGTCCCTCGGAGGCCGGTCCCTCGGCGGGCTCGGCTCCGGGCTCGGAGGCGGGAGAGCTCATGACTCCATTCAGCCCGGCTTTTGCCTGTACGGCAAATTTGTTGCCTCAGAGGCAAAGCGCCCGCCTCGCGGGGCCAGGAACCACGCTAGCGGTTGGCCACCGCCTGCTTGATCAGCGTCTTGCCGAAGTCCCACACCAGCCCGCCCCCGGCGTGCGCGTCGTCCATCACCTCGGTGAAGGCGTCGACGAACCGGTCCACCTCCTCCTCCCCCACGATCAGGGGCGGAATCAGCTTGATGACCTCGAGCTCGTCGCCGGAGACCTGGGTGAGGATCCGGTGCCGTCGCAGCAGCGGAACGACCACCATCTGCGCGAACAGGCCCTTGCGGGCGGCCTGGAGCATGGTCCAGCGGCCGCGCAGCTTCAGCGACCTGGGCCGGCCGAACTCGATGCCGATCATCAGGCCCCGGCCCCGGACGTCGGCGAGCAGCTCGTACTTGTCGATCAGCGCCGTGAGCCGGGATTTCAGCAGCTCGCCCGTGGCGCGGGCACGTGCCACGATCCGCTCGTCCTCCATCACGGACAGCACCGCGAGGCCCGCCGCCATGGCCTGGGCGTTGGCACCGAAGCTCGCCGAGTGGACCAGCACCCGGTCCATGGACGAGTAGACCTTCTTGAAGATCCAGTCCTTGCCGAGGGTGGCGCCCACCGGCACATAGCCGCCGGAGAGCGCCTTGGCCACGCACACCAGGTCGGGCTCGACACCCTCCTCGTGCTGGTGGGCGTAGAAGTCGCCGGTCCGGCCGAGGCCGGTCTGCACCTCGTCGGCGATGAGCAGCGCCTTGTGCCGGTGCAGCAGTTCCTGGGCGGCGCGCAGATAGCCGGGCGGGGCCTCGTGGACGCCCTTGCCCTGGATCGGCTCGACGATCAGGGCGGCCACGTCGCCCTTCTTCACCTCCCGCGCCAGGGCGTCGAGATCGCCGAGCGGCACGGCGGTGTCGGGCAGCAGCGGCGCGAATCCGTCCCGGAAGCCGGACTCGCCGTTGACGGACAGGGAGCCGGTGGTCAGCCCGTGGAAGGCGTGGTCGCAGTACAGGACGCGCGGCCTGCCCGTGGCGTACCGGGCGAACTTCAGCGCGGTCTCGACGGCCTCCGTCCCGCTGTTGCCGAAGAACACCCGGTCCAGATGCGGGCTGTGCGCGAGGAGTCTCTCGGCGAGCAGTCCGGGCAGGGGCGGGCAGTCGAAGCGGGTGAGGTCGGCGAGCTGCGCGTCCAGGACGTCGTGCAGCGCCTTGCGGACGACGGGGTGGTGGCGGCCCAGGCCCATCACCCCGAACCCGGCGAGCATGTCCAGGTAGTCGTTGCCGTCCGCGTCCCAGAAGTAGGCGCCCTCGGCCCGCTCGTAGACCTTGTCGAAGCCGATGGTGCGCAGCACCCGCGGCAGTTGGTGGTTGAGGTACCGGGAGTGCAGCTCGTAGCGCTCGGCTCCGCGCTCGGCCAGCAGGGCGCCGAGGTCGAACTCCTTGGTCATACGTCGTTCTCCTTGCCAGGGCCGGCGTGCTGCCGGACGGGGTCCTCGGCGCCCTGGGCGGCCAGGCTCGCGCCGATCCGTCCGGCGATCTCGACGGGGGTGAGACCGATGTCGGCGAGCACCTCGGCGCGCTTGGCGTGGGCGAGGAACTGCTCCGGGATGCCGAACCGCCGTACGGGGACGTCGACCTCGGCGTCGCCCAGGGCCAGCGCCACCGCCGAACCGACGCCGGCGGCACGGCTGTTGTCCTCGACGACGGCCACCAGGCGGTGTGCGGCGGCGAGGCCGGGCAGGGCCGGGTCGACGGGTTTGACCCAGCGGGGGTCCACGACCGTGCAGCCGATGCCGCGGGACTCCAGCAGCTCGGCGGCCTTCAGGCACACCGGCGCCATCACGCCGACGGCCACCAGCAGCGCCTCCGCCCGTGCGGCGCGGTGCAGGACGTCCATGCCGCCCACGCGGTCGATCGCCGGGATCTGCGGCCCGGCCGACTCCTTGGGGAATCGGACCAGGGTCGGCGCGTCGTCCACCGCCACGGCCTCCCGCAGCTGCGCGCGCAGTTGGCCGGCGTCGCGCGGGGCGGCGATCCGCAGGCCCGGGACGACCTGGAGGACGGACATGTCCCACATGCCGTTGTGGGACGCGCCGTCGACGCCGGTCACGCCGGCCCGGTCGAGCACGAAGGTCACCCCGCAGCGGTGCAGGGCCACGTCCATCAGCAGCTGGTCGAAGGCGCGGTTGAGGAAGGTGGCGTAGACGGCGACGACGGGGTGCAGGCCGCCGGTCGCCAGGCCGGCCGCGCTGACCGCCGCGTGCTGCTCGGCGATGCCGACGTCCCACACCCGGTCCGGGAACCGCTCGGCGAACCGTCCGAGTCCCACCGGATGCAGCATGGCCGCGGTGATCGCCACGACGTCGTCGCGCTCCTCACCGATGCGGACGATCTCGTCGCCGAACACGGACGTCCAGGACGGGCCGCCGGCGGGTGTGAGCGGGGCGCAGGTCAGCGGGTCCATCGCGCCGACGGTGTGGAAGTGGTCCTCCTCGTGGGCGAGGGCCGGTCCGTAGCCGCGGCCCTTCTCGGTGAGGCAGTGCACCAGCACCGGCCCGTGGAAGCGTCTGGCCCGGCGCAGCGCCGACTCGACGGCCCTGACGTCGTGCCCGTCGATCGGACCGACGTACTTCAGGCCGAGGTCCTCGAACATGCCCTGCGGGGCGAAGGCGTCCTTGAAGCCCTTCTTCGCCCCGTGCAGCGACTCGTAGACGGTGTGCCCGACGACGGGTGTGCGCAGCAGGACGTCCTTGCCCCAGGCCAGGACCTTCTCGTAGCCGTCGGTGGTGCGCAGGGTCGCGAGGTGGTCGGCGAGTCCCCCGATGGTCGGCGCGTAGGAGCGCTCGTTGTCGTTGACGACGACGATCAGCGGCCGGTCCTTGGCGGCGGCGATGTTGTTCAGCGCCTCCCAGGCCATGCCGCCGGTGAGCGCGCCGTCCCCGATCACCGCGACGACATGCCCCTTCTCCCCCCGCACCCGGCGGGCCTTGGCGAGCCCGTCGGCCCAGCCGAGGGCGGTGGAGGCGTGGCTGTTCTCGATGACGTCGTGCTCGGACTCCTCGCGGGAGGGGTAGCCGGACAGGCCGCCCTTGCCCCGCAGCTTGGAGAAATCCTGACGTCCTGTCAGAAGTTTGTGGACATAGCTCTGGTGGCCGGTGTCCCACAGGATGCGGTCGACCGGTGACTCGAAGACCCGGTGGAGCGCGATGGTCAGCTCCACCACGCCCAGGTTGGGCCCGAGGTGACCACCGGTCCTGGCGACCGCGTGCACCAGGAACTCCCTGATCTCGTCGGACAGTTCACCGAGTTCCGCCTCGGACAGCGCCTTCAGGTCGCGTGGTTGCCGAATGCTCTCCAGGATCGTCACGCTCGGGCCCCCTTCGGTCCGTGCTGGTCACCTCACGGTGACGGCCGGCTCCCCCGCCGCCGCGCCGTCCCGTTCCATCTGTTCGGCGATCTTCATGGCCTCCTCGATGAGGGTCTCGACGATCTTGGACTCGGGGACGGTCTTGATGACCTCGCCCTTGACGAAGATCTGGCCCTTGCCGTTGCCGGAGGCGACGCCGAGGTCGGCCTCGCGGGCCTCGCCCGGGCCGTTCACCACACAGCCCATGACGGCCACCCGCAGCGGGACCTCCATGCCGGTCAGGCCCGCGGTGACCTCCTCGGCCAGCTTGTAGACGTCGACCTGGGCGCGGCCGCAGGACGGGCAGGAGACGATCTCCAGCCGCCGCTCCCGCAGCCCCAGGGACTGGAGGATCTGGATACCGACCTTGACCTCCTCCGCGGGCGGCGCGGACAGCGAGACGCGGATGGTGTCGCCGATGCCCTGGGAGAGGAGCGCGCCGAAGGCGACCGCGGACTTGACGGTGCCCTGGAACGCGGGGCCCGCCTCGGTCACGCCGAGGTGGAGGGGGTAGTCGCAGGCGGCGGCGAGCTGCCGGTAGGCCTCGATCATCACGACCGGGTCGTTGTGCTTGACGGAGATCTTGATGTCCCGGAAGTCGTGCTCCTCGAAGAGGGAGGCCTCCCACAGGGCGGACTCGACGAGTGCCTCGGGGGTCGCCTTGCCGTACTTCTGGAGCAGACGGCGGTCGAGCGAACCGGCGTTGACACCGATCCGGATCGGGGTGCCGTGCTCCTTCGCCGCCTTCGCGATCTCCTTGACCTTGTCGTCGAACTGCTTGATGTTGCCGGGGTTGACCCGCACGGCCGCGCAGCCGGCCTCGATCGCGGCGAAGACGTACTTCGGCTGGAAGTGGATGTCGGCGATGACCGGGATCTGCGACTTGCGGGCGATCGTCGCGAGGGCGTCGGCGTCGTCCTGCGTGGGGCACGCGACCCGCACGATCTGGCAGCCGGACGCGGTCAGCTCGGCGATCTGCTGGAGCGTGGCACCGATGTCGGACGTACGGGTCGTCGTCATCGACTGCACGGACACCGGGGCGTCCCCGCCGACCGCCACGGAGCCGACCTGGATCCGACGCGACACGCGCCGCTCGGCGACCGGCCGGACCGGCACCTCGGGGACGCCCAGGGAGACGGCGGTCACGGGGTCACTCCCGGTTCCCGGAGACCGTCTCGCGCATCGCGCGCAGCGACTCCTTGAGCGAGCCCATGGTGGCGAGGACGGCGGTGGGCTCGTAGCCGCAGTGCGCCATGCAGTTGGCGCACCGCGGGTCCTTGCCGCGGCCGTACCGGTCCCAGTCGGTCTTCTCGATGAGTTCGCGGTACGTCGGCACGTACCCGTCGCTCATCAGGTAGCAGGGGCGCTGCCAGCCGAAGAGGGAGTAGTTGGGGATGGCCCAGGCGGTGCAGGGGAAGTCGACCTTGCCCTCCAGGAAGTCGAGGAAGAGCGGCGAGTGGTTGAGCCGCCAGCGGCGGCGGTTGCCGCCCGCGAAGGCCTTCTTGAACAGCTCGCGGGTCTGCTCCACGCCCAGGAAGTGCTCCTGGTCGGGCGCCTTCTCGTAGGCGTAGGCGGGCGAGATCATCATCTCGTCGACCTTGAGGTCGTCGTTGAGGAAGTTGAGCACCTCGACGATGGTCTGCGGGGTGTCGGTGTTGAAGAAGGTCGAGTTGGTGGTGACCCGGAAGCCGCGGCGCTTGGCCTCCTTGATCGCCTCGACGGCCTCGTCGAACACGCCCTCCTTCGCCACCGACTCGTCGTGCCGTTCCCGCAGCCCGTCGATGTGCACGGCGAAGGCGAAGTAGGGGGAGGGCGTGAACCGGTCCATCTTCCTGCGCAGCAGCATCGCGTTGGTGCAGAGGAAGACGTACTTCCTCTTCGCGACCAACTGCCGCACGATCTCGTCGATCTGCGGGTGCATCAGCGGTTCGCCGCCGGCGATCGAGACCATGGGGGCGCCGGATTCGAGCACCGCCCCCACGGCCTGGGCGACGGGCATGCGCTGCTTGAGCACTCCCGCCGGGTGCTGGATCTTGCCGCAGCCCTCGCACTTGAGGTTGCAGGCGAAGAGCGGTTCCAGTTCTACGATGAGCGGGAACTTGTCCCGCTTGCGGAGCTTCTGTTCAGCCAAGTACGTAGCGACCTTGATGGACTGGCGCAGCGGCATGGCCATCTGGCTCACCTCCGGGGGAGCAGCACACTACGGTGCCATTCGAAGAATGCAGGCAGGACGGAGCGAAGGACACGGAAAGCCGATATTCCACCGCGCACCGTGCCGATCCGGACGAGTTCATGTTCAGGAGCGTCCACGACCACCCGGACAGCCGCAACCGGGCGTGTGCCCGCCCGGACGGCGCTCAGGAGCGTGGCCGCCGACTCCATGTCGACCGCGATCGCGCCGGTGGCGAGCAGGTCGGACCGCTCGGGACCGCGCACGACGTGGTCGGAGCCGGTGACGGGCCCGGTGTGCACGGTGCGCCCGGGCAGGGTGCGCGCGAGTTCCTTGACGAGCAGCTCGGTACCGACGCACGGCACACCGCCGCGCGGGTCACGGGTCTCCTCGGCGACGACCAGGTCTCCGGGGTGCATGCCGGGGGCGAGCCCCGCGCAGAAGCCGGTGGCCAGCACGGCCGCTCCGCCGAGCACCGGGTCGGTGAGGATCCGGGTGACGGACCGCTCGGCCGCCCTCGGCCCCATGCCGGTGCGCAGGACGGTGACCGGCCCGCCCGCTCCCGACCGGTCGCCCATGCGCAGGGCGAGGTGTTCGATGCCGAGCGCGCAGGCGATCAGCAGCGGGGCGGGAGCGGGCCGCGCGTTCATCAGCCCCCCTCGGCCTCGACGGCACCCGGTGCCTTCGGGGCGAAGGGGTCCCCGTGGACGTACCGGCCGAGCGCGGTGAGCGGGAACACCTGCCGGTAGAGGTGGTAGTTGATGGAGAAGTCCCACGGGAAGCCGGTGCCGGTGAACTGGGGCTCGTCCCAGGAGCCGTCCTCCCGCTGGGTGTCGGCGAGCCAGGCGACGCCCCGCCGGACCGCCGGGGACTCCCGCTCCCCCGCCGCCAGCAGCGCCATCAGCGCCCACGCCGTCTGGGAGGCGGTCGAGGCGCCCCGGCCGCTCCACCGGCCGGCGTCCCGGTAGGAACGCAGGTCCTCGCCCCAGCCGCCGTCGTCGTTCTGCACCCGCTCCAGCCAGGCCACCGCTCTGCGGATCGCCGGGTGCCGGGCGGGCAGCCCGGCGGCGGCCAGCGCGGGGACGACCGATCCGGTGCCGTAGACGTAGTTGACGCCCCAGCGTCCGAACCACGAACCGTCCGGCTCCTGTTCGGCCAGCAGCCACCGGATGCCCCGCCGGGTGCGCGGGTCGTGCGCCAGGCCCTCGACGGCGAGCATCTCCACGACGTGCGCGGTGACGTCCGCGGACGGCGGGTCGATGACCTCGCCGAAGTCGCAGAACGGCAGCCGGTTGGGGAACGGGCTGGTGTTGTCGACGTCGAAGGCGCCCCACCCCCCGTTCCGGGACTGCATGCCGAGGTTCCAGCGCACTCCGCGCGCGATCGCCTTCTCCACCCGCTCCGGGTCGTGGTGGGCGACCCGGCGCAGCGCGAGGACGACCTCGGCGGTGTCGTCGATGTCGGGGTAGTTGTCGTTGTGGAACTCGAACGCCCAGCCGCCGGGGGGCAGTTCGGGCCGCCGTACGGACCAGTCGCCGGGGCGCACGATCTGCTCGCCGAGCATCCAGTCGGCCGCCTTGACCAGTTGGGGGTGGTCGGCGGGCACCCCCGCGTCGGCGAGCGCGATGGTCGCCAGGCAGGTGTCCCACACCGGCGACTGGCAGGCCTCGATCATCCGGGCCCCGTCCTCGCGGTGGACGGCGTACCGGTCCAGGGACTCCAGTCCCGCCCGCATCACGGGGTGCCGCAGGTCGTAGCCGAGCAGGTGCAGGGCGATGACCGAGTACACGGCGGGCGGCTGGATGCCGCCCCAGCAGCCGTCGTTCTCCTGCCGTTCGATGATCCAGCGGGCGGCGGAGTTCATCGCGGCCTCGCGCAGCCGGCGCACCGCGACCGTGCGGTAGCCGCGCACGACCTTGTCCAGCCGCTGGAACAGCCCGTTCCAGCTGTTGACCGGCGCGAGGGGCCCCGGCGGGTTGGGCCGGGCGGGGTCGGTGTGCAGTTCGTCGAGCCGGAAGGGCGCCGGGCGCACCGGGCGCTTGGCGGAGACGACGGTGAGCGGGACGATCGTCTGCCGGGCCCAGCAGCCGAAGTGGTAGATGCTGAGCGGGAACCACTTGGGGAAGTACAGCAGTTCCGGGGGGAGTTCGGGCAGGTCCTCCCACTTCCACCAGCCGAACAGCGCCAGCCAGATCCGGGTGAAGACACGGGCGGCGGCGATGCCTCCCCGGTCGCGGACCCAGGCGGAGGCGCGCGCCATGTGCGGCGCGTCGGGCGCGTCGCCGGCCAGACGCAGGGCGACGTAGGCCTCGATGGTGGCGGAGAGGTCGCCGGGGCCGCCGTGGAAGGTGGCCCAGGTGCCGTCCTCGCGCTGCTCGCCCCGGATGAAGAGGGCGGCGGACCGGGTGGTCGGCTCGTCGCGGATGCCCAGGAACTGGCGGAGCAGCAGGTCCTCGGCGTCCATCGTGACGTTCGTCTCGAGGTCGCCCTTCCACCAGCCCTCGGCGTTCTGCCGGGCGAGCAGGAAGTCGGTCGCGCGCCGCATCGCGCGCACGGCGGCCTCGTGCACCCCGGCCGCCACGGGGGTGGTGATGTCGCTTTCGCTGGCCGCGGCAGCGCGGGGCGGCAGCGCCCCGGTGCTTCCGTCGGTCGTCGCTGTCATGGCTTCCCCTTCGTGCAGTCGTGCGAAGTCGTGCTGCTGTGGGTCCGCCGTCGGCCGGTGCGCCGTCCCGCCTCGCTGCACCGGCCGGCGACTACGCGAGGGCTATTCGACCGATAGGGATCATCTCTTTCGTACGACGACGAAGTCGGCGAGCGCCGCGAACCGGGCCCGCACCTGCTCGGGCATGTCGACGGCGTCCAGGGCCCCAAGGGCGACGGTGTGCTGGCGGCGCGCCTCCTCGGCGGTCCACTCACGGCCGCCGGCCTCCTCGATGAGCGCGGCGCGGGCGGCGAACTCCTCCTCGGAGAAGTGCGCGAAGTCGCTGCTCCTGGCGTCGGCGGCGAGGATCTCGCCGAGCCGCGCGGAGGCGGGGCCGCCCGCCGCCAGCGCGGCCACGACCGGCAGGGACTTCTTGCGCTGGCGCAGGTCGCTCCAGGTCTGCTTGCCGGTGGAGACCGGGTCGCCCCAGATGCCGAGGAGGTCGTCGACGGCCTGGAAGGCGAGGCCCAGGTGGTAGCCGTACTTCTCCAGGGCGTCGGCGGTGCGGTCGTCCGCGCCGCCGAGCACGGCGCCGATGGAGCTGGCGCAGGCCAGCAGGGCGCCGGTCTTGTTGCCCTCCATCTCCAGGCACTCCTCGACACTGACGCGGTCGCGGTGCTCGTAGGAGATGTCCTGCGCCTGGCCGTCGATCAGGGCGCGGGTGGCGGTGGTCAGACGGCGGGTCGCCCGGCCGGCCTCGACCGTGCCGAGCTCCAGCAGGACCTCGTTGGCGAGGGCGAACAGGGCGTCGCCGACCAGGATGGCCTGGGCGGGGCCGTGCACCTTCCAGACGGTGTCGCGGTGGCGGCGCTGCTCGTCGCCGTCCATCAGGTCGTCGTGCAGCAACGAGAAGTTGTGGACCAGTTCGACGGCGACCGCGCCGGGGACGCCGGTCGCGGGCGCGGCGCCGGTGACCTCGGCGGAGAGCACCGCGAGCGCGGGGCGCACGGCCTTGCCGCCGTCCCCGTCGGTCGGGTTGCCCTGGGCGTCGATCCAGCCGAAGTGGTAGGCGGCGACCGTGTCCATGGGCGGCGCCAGACGGTCGACGGCCGCCCGCAGCACCGGTGTGGCCAGGGTCCGGCCGCGCTCCAGGAGCGCGGTCACGTCCACCGCGGTCTCTCGGGCGGCGGCCGTCGGCGCCGGGGACACAGGGGGCACGGTTTCTCCTCTTGTTGCGGTACCGGAGGGGGTGCGGGGATGTGCCGAGCCGTGCTGATCGAACCTCACCGGACGCCACCTCGCAGGGGGGCGCCGGTTCCCCCCGGTTCTCGGCCGGGGGTCCGGGGGGTGTTCCCCGGGACGATGCAGTGGGCCGCCTCCTCGTCTGCGAAGAGGTGGCGGGGGCGGGGCCGGCCCAGGGCGCCGAGCGCGGCGTCCGCCGCGTTCACACCGCTGCGGACCGCACTCTCCATGGTCGCGGGCCACCCTGTGGCGGTCCACGCTCCGGCCAGGTACAGGCCGGGGGCCTTGGTGCGGGCGCCGGGCCTGAGCCGTCCGACGCCGGGGGTGGGGGCGAACGTCGCCGTGCGCTCCCGGGTCACGAAGAAGTCCTTCACCTCGGCCTCGCGCGTGCGCGGCAGCAGTCGGCGCAGCTCGGGCAGGTAGCGCTCGCGCAGCGCGGCCACGGGCCGGTCGATGTCGTCCCGCGCGGCCGACTGCGACAGCGCGAGGTACTGGCCCTCGCGCAGCCCCGAGGCGTCGGTGCGGTCGAACACCCACTGCACCGGCGTGCCCAGCGCGGCGAGGAAGGGCGCGTCCAGCACCTTGCGGTCGTAGACGACGTGCACGTTGAGGATGGGCGCGGTGCCGATGTCCAGCAGCCGCTCGGGCGCCTCCAGCGCTCCGGGCGGCAGCAGGTCGAACGTCTCGCGCTGCGGTACGGCGAGGACGACCGCGTCCGCGCGGAGCGTCTCGCCGTTCACCTCGACGCTCCAGCCGCCGTCGGCGTCGGGGGAGACCGAGCCGACGCGGGCGCGGACCTCGGTCCGCACGCCCGCGGCGTCAAGGGCCCGGCGGGCGAGCCGGTCGTGCAGTTCGCCCAGCGGGACGCGGGCCCATCCGATGTCGGCCGCGCCCGGGTCGGACAGCAGACCGGTCTTGAACACCATCGCGGCGAGCCCGAGCGAGGTGTCGCCGGCGACCGCGTTGAGGGTGGCGACGCCGACCAGGTCCCACAGGGCCTCGACGGCGCGCGGCGACTGGCCGTGCGCCGTGAGCCAGCTGCCGAAGTCCTGGGCGTCGAGCGCCGGGTCGGCGAGGTCGAGCCCCTTGAGCGCCAGCGCGGCCCGGCCCACCCTGGCGCGTTCGGCGAGCGAGAGGTGCGGGTACCCGGCGAGGCTGCGTCCCAGGTGGAGGGGGACCGGCAGCGCGTCGCGCCGCAGCCTGCCGAGCCGCCGCCCCTCGGGCCGGGCGACGTCGACGACGGGCACGTCGAGACGTTCCTGCAGCGGTGCCAGCGCCGCGCCGTCGATCCGGTCGAGGAACCAGCGGTAGGCGGTGCAGCAGCGCAGGTAGACGTGCTGTCCGTTGTCGACGGTGAGTCCGCCGCGGTGGAAGGAGAAGGCCAGGCCGCCCAGCCGGGGCCGGCCTTCGAGCAGCGTGACGCGTACGCCCGCGTCGGCGAGCGCGAGCGCGGCGGTGACGCCGGCGAGCCCGCCGCCGACCACGACGGCGTCCCGAGCGGACGTCTCCGCGCCGCCCGGGAGCAGCTCGTCCCTCATGGCGCCCCCTCCCCCGCACGCCCGCCGTGCCGCGGGAACGGTGCCCGGCAGGCCGTCGCAGTCAGGGACGCCGCGCCGCGCCGGAGGGTTGCGTGCCGTTTTTCCCCGGTGCCGTCACCCCGGTCCGCCGGATCGCTGGTGGGGCCCATCAGATCTGCCTCCTGACGGCCAGCCGGGACACGTGCCGGGTGTCCAGACCGGACAGCCCGCGCACGGCGACATAGGCCTTCTCCCGCCCGGGCAGGGAGACCCGGCCGCGCAGGACCGCCTCGGGGTCGCGCTCGATGCGGTCGAGGAGACGGCGGTAGATGCCGGCCATCGCGGCGACGCAGGCGCCGCTGCGCCGGTCCAGCATGGGCAGCAGCCGGTAGCCCTCGGCGAAGAGGGCCCGGGCCCGTCGCACCTCGAAGTGCACGAGGCCCGCGAAGTCGGAGCCCTCCGGCGGTCGCGCCCCGTCGAAGCCGGCCGAGCAGCCGAACTTCGCGAGGTCGTCGGCGGGCAGATAGGTGCGGCCGCCCACGGCGTCCTCGCGGACGTCCCGGAGGATGTTGGTGAGCTGGAGCGCGAGCCCCAGCGTGTCGGCGTACTCAGGAGCGCGCTCGGCGCCGCGCGCCCCCGGTTCTGTGCCGAACACACCGAGCGAGAGCCGGCCGATGGCGCCGGCCACGCAGCGGCAGTACGCCTTCAGGTCGTCCCAGGTCTCGTACGTCTCGCCGCGGACGTCCATCAGGACGCCGTCGATCAGCTCGTCCAGGCCGCCCAGCGGGATCGGGAAGACCCGCGCGGCATGGGCGAGGGCGACCGCGACGGGGTCGGTGTCGTCCTCCTCGACCTCGCCCGCGCGCACCCGGGTGAGCAGCGCCCGGGTGTCCTCGAGCCGGGCGGTCTTGACCTCGGCGTCCAGCGCGCCGTCGCCGATGTCGTCGACCCGGCGGGAGAACGCGTACAGCGCCGACATCGCGCGCCGCTTGGGCGTGGGCAGCAGCCGGATGCCGTACGCGAAGTTGCGCGCCTGCTGTCCGGTGACGGCCTCGCAGTAGCCGTAGGCGGCGAGTACCGGTGCGGACACGGTGGGCGGAGAGTCCACGGTCCGGATCACCCCTCTTCTCGCAGGGTCGCGCCCGCCTCGCCCAGCAACCGGAGCTTGCCGGGCCTGGGCGGGCCGGGAAGGACGTCGTAATCGGCGGCGGCGATCGCGTGGATCGCCGCCCTTCCGCCCGCCACGAACCCCGCGAGCAGCAGTCTCAGCCTGCCGTGGACGCTGCCCACCAGCGGGGCGCCCTCGGCCAGCAGGTCGCGGGCGCGTTGCGCCTCGTACGCGATCAGGGCGCGCACCGAGGCGCCGGCGGTGGCCGCGGCGAGGTCCGCCTCCCGGACGTGGAAGCGCTGCATGTCCGCGGCGGGCAGGTAGATCCGGTCGCGGCCGAGGTCCTCGGCCACGTCCTGGAGGTGCTCGACGATCTGCAGCGCGGTGCAGACCGCGTCGGAGCGGCGGACGCGCTCCGGGGTGGAGGTGCCGGTGACGGCGAGGACGAGCCGGCCCACGGGGTTGGCGGACAGTTCGCAGTACGCGAGGAGGTCGTCGTAGGTCGCGTAGCGCGTGACGAGCTGGTCCTGGCGGTTGGCGGCGATCAGGCCGAGGAAGGGCTCGGGGGTGAGGGCGCGGCGGCGGACGGTCGGCTGGAGGCGGCGCAGCAGGGGGTGGCGGGGCGTGCCGTCGAAGACGCGGCGCAGATCGGCCTCGAAGGCGTCCAGCAGGGTGAGGCGGTCCTCGGCGTCGGCGGCCGGGACGCCGAGCAGTCGGGCGTCGGCGCCGCCCGGGGCCAGGTCGCCGTCGCCGATGTCGTCGACCAGACGGGCGAAGCCGTACACGGCCATGAGGTCGTCGCGCCAGGCCCGGGGCAGGAAGAACGGGGCCACGGGGAAGTTCTCGTGCGCGGCCTTGGCGAGGGTGTCGCGCTCCGGGTCCACCGGGCGCGACGTGGTCGGCGCCGTCATCGTCGGCTGCCCGGGGCAGGGACGGCGCATGCTGCGTTACGCTGGGGAGTTTCCGTAGCCATTGCCGTCACATCTCCCGTTCTACACCGACAACCCGATACCCACTATTTCGGACACGCCGCCCAGCCGTCCGCACGGCAGCCCTGTCCGAGGGTGTCGCGCAATATCGCCCCACTTGACTCGTTTCGGGACCGGTCCAGCTTACGTTGTACAACGCAGCGGGCTTCGCGGGGGTGGCCCGCAGATCACAACAACACACCGATTGGCGTCAAGCTTCCTGTGCCGGGGCGGAGTTGACGTTTCCTTTGCAGACGCGGGGCCCCGCCGGGCAGTTCCGGCGGGGCCCCGGTCGCGTCGGGCTACTTGCCCGTGAACTTCTCGTACTCCTTGAGGACCTCGTCGGTCGGGCCGTCCATGCGCAGCTCGCCGCGCTCCAGCCAGAGCACACGGTCGCAGGTGTCGCGGATCGACTTGTTGCTGTGGCTGACGAGGAACACCGTGCCGGCCTCCTTGCGCAGCTCCCGGATCCGTTCCTCGGAGCGCTTCTGGAACTTGCGGTCGCCGGTGGCGAGGGCCTCGTCGATCATCAGCACGTCGTGGTCCTTGGCGGCGGCGATGGAGAAGCGCAGCCGGGCCTGCATGCCGGAGGAGTAGGTGCGCATCGGCAGGGTGATGAAGTCGCCCTTCTCGTTGATGCCGGAGAAGTCGACGATCTCCTGGTAGCGCTCCTTGATCTGCTCGCGGGACATGCCCATCGCCAGACCGCCGAGGATGACGTTGCGCTCGCCGGTGAGGTCGTTCATCAGGGCCGCGTTGACGCCCAGCAGCGAGGGCTGGCCGTCGGTGTAGACCTTGCCGCTCTCCGGGGGCAGCAGGCCGGCGATGGCCCGCAGCAGGGTGGACTTGCCGGAGCCGTTGGAGCCGATGAGGCCGATGGCCTCGCCCCGGTGGGCGACGAAGGAGACACCGCGCACCGCGTGCACCTTGCGCACCCCGCGTTCCTCGCCGCCGCGCTTGACGATCCGGCTCAGGGCGGCGGTGGCGCTGCCCTTGCCGGTGCGGGCGCCGTTGACGCGGTAGACGATGTGCACGTCGTCGGCGATGACGGTGGGGACGCGCTGTCCCGGTAGCTGGTCAGCCACGGCCGTACCTCTCCTCCGCCTGCCAGAAGTACACGAAGCCGCCGATGGCGAAGAGGGCCGCCCAGCCGCCCGCCGCCGCCCAGACGTGGTCGGGGAGGTTCTCGGCGCCGTACTCCTCGATGAGGGCGAAGCGCATCAGGTCCATGTAAATGGCCGCGGGGTTCCACTGGAGGACGTTCGCCATCCACTGCGGCTTGTCGGCGAGGAAGACCGGGATGGAGAACATCACGCCGGACGCGTACATCCAGGTGCGCATCACGAACGGCATCAGCTGCGCGAGGTCGGGGGTCTTCGCGCCGGCCCGGGCGAAGATCAGCGCCAGGCCGGTGTTGAAGAAGAACTGGAGGACCAGCACCGGGACGATCAGGATCCAGGAGGCGTCCGGGTAGCTGCCGAAGACGATCGCCACCACGAACAGCACGATCATCGAGTACAGCAGCTGCTGGAGCTGCTGGAGCGCGAACGAGATCGGCAGCGAGGCGCGCGGGAAGTGCAGGGCGCGGACCAGTCCGAGGTTGCCGGAGATGGCGCGGACGCCCGTCATGACCGAGCTCTGCGTGAAGGTGAAGACGAACACGCCCGTGACGAGGAACGGGATGTACACGTCCTTGTCCATCCCGCGGCCCGCGTCGAGGATCAGGCCGAAGATCGCGAAGTACACGGCCGCGTTCAGCAGCGGAGTGGCCACCTGCCACAGCTGGCCCAGTTTGGCCTGGCTGTACTGGGCGGTCAGCTTCGCCGAGGAGAAGGCCAGGATGAAGTGGCGCCGCCCCCAGAGCTGGCGGACGTACTCCCGCAGCGTGGGCCTGGCCCCGCTCACGGCCAGCCCGTGCTTGGCGGCCAGCTGCGCCGCCGTGAGGCCCTCGTCGGGCGACGGGGGCGCGCTCACCGCGACTCCGCCGTCATGCGTTGTCTCACTCACCAGTAGGAAACTTTCGTCTTCGGGATGCACAGCCTGGACGGGCTTGGCATGAGCCGGGGGGCCTCGGCACGCTCCGGGCCCTCGGGGACGAGCTTGTCAGATGACGGGAGGCCGGCCCAGTCGGGTCAGCCGCCACACCGTACGCCACTTCATGGGCCTGCGCGGTCCGCACGGGGTGGTCCATCCTTCCCGGAACCCGCCGAACCACGCCTTCAGCGCGGACCGCGAGGGGCGGCGCGCCAGTGTGAGCAGCAGCCAGACGCCGAGGTAGACGGGGACCAGCGGGGCGGGGAGGTTGCGGCGGGCCAGCCAGACCCGGTTGCGGGCGACCATGCGGTGGTAGACCGCGTGCCGCGAGGGCGCGGTCGTCGGGTGGTACAGCACCATGTCGGACCGGTAGTCGATCATCCAGCCCGCGTCGAGGGCCCGCCATGCCAGGTCGGTCTCCTCGTGCGCGTAGAAGAACTCGTCCGGGAGTCCGCCGACCTCGGCGAGGACCCGGGTGCGGACGGCGTTGGCGCCGCCGAGGAAGGTGGTGACCCGGGAGGAGCGCATCGGGTCCGAGGCACGCAGCCGGGGCACGTGGCGGCGCTGGGTGACGCCGGTCTGCGGATCGGCGATGCGGAAGCTGATGATGCCGAGCCCCGGATCGGCCGCGAACGCCTCGCGGCACAGCTGAGCGGTGTCGTGCTGGGCGAGGAGGCCGTCGTCGTCGAGGAAGAGCAGGACGTCGACGTCGCGGCCGCTGGGGCCGAAGGCCTCGATGCCGACGTTGCGGCCGCCGGGGATGCCGAGGTTCTCGGGCAGTTCCACGGTGCGGACCCCGTCGGGGACGGCGGGGACGGGTGAGCCGTTGCCGACCACGACCACCTCGACCGGGTCGCCGTCCTGCTTGGCGACCGAGTCGATCAGGGCTCTCAGCTCGTCGGGGCGGTTGCCCATGGTGATGATCACCGCGCCGACCTTCAGGGACGCGCTCACTTCAGCCTGCTCGACGCGAGGATGGACACCAGGTGCAGCAGTGTCTGCAGGAGCGCGATGCCGGCCAGGACGGCGACGCCGAGCCGGGAGAAGAAGAGGTCCCCGCGCACCTGGTCCACGATCGCCAGGACCAGGATCAGCAGCGACGCCTCGATGCCGAGGATCAGCCGGTGGAACTTCAGCGCCGCGGCGGCCCGGCGGGCCAGGGCCATGCCGGAGGAGCGCATCTCGGCGGCGGTCTCCTTGACCGGCGGCTTCCCGGCCTGGTGACGGGCGACGCCGACCAGGTCGGTCTCGGCCTTGATCAGGATCGCGCCGACGGCGGCGAGGGTGCCGAGGAACGCCCAGAGCCAGTCGATCCGGCCGGTGCCCCACGGGTCGGCGGCGCGCAGGCCGAAGCCGACGAGTACGGCGGCGTCGGTGAGGTACGCGCCGACGCGGTCCAGGTAGACCCCGTTCAGCGAGTACTGCTTCTTCCAGCGCGCGATCTCGCCGTCGACGCAGTCCAGCAGCAGGTAGAGCTGGACGCACACCACGCCGAGCACGGCGCCCGTGATCCCGGGCACCAGCAGGGCCGGGGCCGCGAGGACGCCGAAGACGGTCATCAGATACGTGAGCTGGTTGGGCGTGACCCTGGTGTTGACCAGGTAGCGGTCGACCCGCAGGGACACCTCGCGCATGTAGAGGCGTCCCATCCAGTGCTCACCGCTGCGCCGGTCCTTCACCCCCGGGGGGTGCACGACCGGTCTGAGTTCAGCTACCGATGGCCTTGACATAGTCGGCGTAGATGTCCTTGATCTGTTCGGTCTTGAGGTCGAGGTGTTCGAGGATCGTGTAGCG
Source organism: Streptomyces sp. NPDC059895 (assembly GCF_042731035.1). NCBI lineage: Bacteria > Bacillati > Actinomycetota > Actinomycetes > Kitasatosporales > Streptomycetaceae > Streptomyces > Streptomyces sp. NPDC059895. The sequence continues at coordinate 14,386 of NZ_JBHWKO010000017.1, read as the reverse complement.
GCCGGGCCGCGTCTCGGGGGCGAACTCCACGGCGCGGACGAACTCGTCCGGGGTGAAGCCGATCTCCTCCGGCAGGACCGGCAGCCCGTGCCGACGCAGCACCTCGGCCATGTAGGCCGACTCCTCGTGGGCTCCGCGCAGGTACATCGCGAACGCCGCGCCCAGGCCGCACTGCTCGCCGTGGGCGGCGGCACGCTGGGGGAACAGCAGGTCGAAGGCGTGGTTGATCTCGTGGCAGGCGCCGGAGGACGGGCGGGAGTCGCCCGACACGGACATGGCGATGCCGCTGAGGACCAGCGCCTCGGCGAGGACCTGGAGGAAGTCGGTGTCCCCGATGCCGCCGGGGTGCCGCAGCACGGCTTCGCCGGCCTGCCGGGCGATCGCGGCGGCCAGGCCGTCGATCTTCTCGCCCTTCACCTGGTGAGCGAGCTCCCAGTCCGCGATCGCGGAGATGTTGGAGACGGCGTCCCCGATGCCCGCCCGCACATAGCGGACCGGGGCCTCGCGGATCACGTCGAGGTCGATGACGACGGCGATCGGGTTCGGCACGCCGTAGGAGCCGCGGCCCGCGTCGTTGTCGAGCGTGGCGACCGGGGAGCACAGGCCGTCGTGGGCGAGGTTGGTGGGGACGGCGACCAGGGGGAGGCCGACGCGCGCCGCGGCGAACTTGGCGCAGTCGATGATCTTGCCGCCGCCGAGGCCCACGACGGCGTCGTAGTGGCCGGCCTTTATGTCGCTCGCCAGCCGCACGGCGTCGTCGAGGGTGCCGCCGCCGACCTCGTACCAGGCGGCGCCCGGCATGGAGGGGGCGATCCGCTCGCGCAGCCGGGCGCCCGAGCCGCCGCTGACGGCGACGGCGAGCTTGCCGGAGTGCGAGATGCGCTCGTCGGCGAGGACGCACGCCAGGTCGTCGAGGGCACCCGGGCGGATGTCGACGACGACCGGCGAGGGGATGAGCCGGGTCAGTACTGGCACGCGATCTCCCGTCCCCGGGCGAGGTCGTCGTGGTTGTCGATCTCGACCCAGTCGACCTCGCCGATCGGCGCGACGTCGATCCGGAAGCCGCGGTCGACGAGCTCCTGGTAGCCGTGCTCGTAGAACTGCTGCGGATCGGTCTCCCACACGGTCTTCAGCGCGTCCCCCAGTTCGGCGGCCGCGTCGCCCTCGATGAGGGTGACGCCGATGTACTCACCGGTGGCCTCGGCGGGGTCCATCAGCTTGGTGATCTTCGTCATGCCCTTCTCGGCATCGACGACGACCTTCATCTCCTCGTCGGCGAGGGACTTCACCGTGTCGAGGGCGAGGATGATCTTCTTGCCGTCGCCGCGGGCGGCGAGCAGCGTCCTCTCGACGGAGACCGGGTGGACGGTGTCGCCGTTGGCGAGGATCACGCCGTCCTTGAGGGCGTCACGGCCGCACCACAGGGAGTAGGCGTTGTTCCACTCCTCGGCCTTGTCGTTGTCGATGAGGGTGAGCGTGAGGCCGTACTTCCGCTCCAGGGCCGCCTTGCGCTCGTACACGGCCTCCTTGCGGTAGCCGACGATCACCGCGACCTCGGTCAGACCGATCTCGGCGAAATTGCCGAGCGTCAGGTCCAGGACCGTCGGTTCGCCCTCTATGCCCGCGGGCCCCACCGGCACCAGCGCCTTGGGCAGGGTGTCGGTGTAGGGGCGCAGACGCCGTCCGGCGCCGGCCGCCAGCACGAGGCCGATCATGCGGGTTCTCCTTCGTCGTGTACGGCGGGGGCCCCTGAGGACACCCAGAAGCGGATGCTCTCGGCGAGCACCACGAGGGCGACGGCCACGGCCAGGACCGTGAGCGCCACCGTGAACTGCGAGGCGGTGAGCAGGGCGGCCAGAACCGTGACGAGCAGTGTCCGCCCCTCCTGCCCCCCGACGGCGCGCACCAGCCAGGCCGGCGGCGCTCCGGCGTCGCCGCGGATGCGGTACACCGTGTCGTAGTGATGGTAGGCGACGGCCGCCACCAGCCCGAAAGCCGCGGGCAGCGCCCCGTTCACATCGGCCCGGGCGGCGAGGACGAGGACGGTGAGGTACTCCGCGGCGCGGAAGAGCGGCGGGACCAGCCAGTCGAGGGCGCCCTTGAGGGGCTGGGAGAGGGCGAGGCCGGAGGTGAGGGCGTAGACCACCGCGCCGGCGGCGGCCGCCCAGGGGCTGCCGGACGCGACGCTCGCGGCGAGGACGCCGACGCCGAACGCCGCCGGCAGCAGCGGGGAGCTCGGGCGGAAGCGGGTGTTCGGGCTGCGCCACCTGCCCACGAAGGCGGCCAGGGGGCCGTTGTCCGCGAGATCGGCCAGCGCCCGCGCGGCCCGGTCCGTGCGCTCGGCCCTGCGGGTCACCGAACGCAGCACGCGTCCCGCCGTGGTGTAGGTCGCCGCCAGGGCACAGCCGATCAGCAGTGCGTAGAAGGTGATGCGGGGGGTCGTCGCGGCCGTGAGGACGGCGATCATGGCCCATCGTTCGCCGATGGGCAGGACTATCATCCGCCGCGCCCAGACCGTCCAGCCGACGCTGTCGAGCTTGTCGGAGAGGGCGGCGGTGGGGCTGGTGTTGGCGGCGGCGTCGTGGTTGGCCTCGTTGAAGGAGAAGTCCACGACGTGCCGGCAGGTCTGGAGGACCATCGCGCCGAGCGCGAGGGCCCATACGTCGTCACTGCCGCCGCGGGCCGCGCCCAGCGCGAGGCCGGCGTAGTAGGCGTACTCCTTGGCCCGGTCGAAGGTGGCGTCGAGCCAGGCGCCGAGGGTGGAGTACTGCAGGGAGTAGCGGGCGAGCTGGCCGTCGGTGCAGTCCAGCACGAAGGAGAAGATCAGCAGCAGGCCGGCGGCGACGAATCCGCCCCGGGTGCCGGTGGCCGCGCAGCCCGCCGCGATCAGCGCGGTGATCAGGGAGGCGGTGGTGACCTGGTTCGGGGTGAGGCCGCGGCGGGCGCACCAGCGGGCGAGGTACCGCGAGTAGGGGCTGACGCAGAAGGTGGTGAAGAAACCGTCGCGGGACTTCACGGCCGACCTCAGGCGTACGGCCTCGTCGTCGACGGCGGCGACGGCCTGCCGTGCCTCGTTGCGGGCCTGCGGGTCGGCGGGGACCTCCGCGACCAGGCTGCCGAGCTCGGGCCGGTGGACGTCGGCGCCGTCGGCGTCGAGAGCGCCGACGACGCGGTCGGCGAGGCTGTCGAGGCTGTCGACGTTCCCCACGCTCGACTTCGCTCGCGCGGGGGCACCCCCACCGGCCGTGCCGCCGCTCGCGGAGTTCTCCCGGGCCAGCGCCCGGGTCAGGGCCTGCCGGCCGGCGGGCTGGGCGGTGACGGCGCCGGGGATCGCGGCGAGCGGGAAGCGGGGGTCGGTGAGGCCGAGGCGCAGCGCGTGCGGATGGCCCACGAAGCGGGTGTCGACGAGCGCGACGCGCTGGTCACCGGGGACGGCGGCGAGAAGCGTCTCGGCGTCGGCGGTGCCGGCCGCGGTCCGGACGTCGAAGCCGAGGGACCGCAGGTCCGTCTCGATCGACGATCCGGGGACCGGCTGACCGGTGAGGATGGCGGTCGGCAACCGAACTCACTCCCTGGGTCCCGACGCGTCCACGTCGGTCATCTGCATGGTGGGGCGCCCTCCGGTACCAGCCGGGCGGCATGTCGGCAGAGGCTATCGGATGCCGGGAAGACCGTGTTCACCGGCCGTTCAAGGACGGATCACACGGTCTGACAGCACGTGTGCACCGCCCTTTGCCGAGATCATCATGGGTGATCGGCGGCCCGGCCGACAAACCGTGCCGCCGATCACCCGCGCGGGACGGCCGGACAGCAGGTGGCGCCACCGTGAACCGGGAATCGTTTTCGCAGGTCAGAGCAGATGACAACGGTGTTCAGTGCCGCGTTGCCGGATACCCCCCACCCGTAGTTGACTGGGTGCCGGACCGCTGACAGGAGGGCTTGCTCCATGGGGGCTGGGCACGACCACGGCCATGCGCACACGCAGGTGCCGACCACCGCCACGGCCGCCGCGGCGTACCGCGGCAGGCTGCGGGTGGCGCTGTCGATCACGCTCACCGTGATGGTGGTGGAGATCGTGGGCGGCGTGCTCGCGGACTCCCTCGCCCTGATCGCTGACGCGGCGCACATGGCGACGGACGCGCTGGGCCTCGGCATGGCGCTGCTCGCCATCCACTTCGCCAACCGCCCCCCGAGCACGCACCGCACCTTCGGCTACGCCCGGGCGGAGATCCTCGCCGCGCTGGCCAACTGCCTGCTGCTGCTCGGGGTGGGTGGCTACGTCCTGTACGAGGCGGTCCAGCGGTTCCTCGCGCCCGCCGCCACCGAGGGCGGGCTGATGATCGTGTTCGGCGCGGTGGGCCTGGTGGCGAACACCATCTCGCTGACGCTGCTGATGCGCGGCCAGGCGGAGAGCCTGAACGTGCGGGGCGCGTTCCTGGAGGTGGCGGCGGACGCGCTGGGCTCGGTGGCGGTGCTGGTGTCGGCGGTGGTGATCCTCACCACCGGCTGGCAGGCCGCCGACCCGGTCGCCTCGCTCGTCATCGGCCTGATGATCGTGCCGCGGACCCTCAAGCTGCTGCGCGAGACCCTGGACGTCCTGCTGGAGTCGGCTCCGAGGGACGTCGACATGGCGGAGGTGCGGACGCACATTCTGGCGCTGGACGGGGTGGAGGACGTGCACGACCTGCACGCCTGGACGATCACCTCGGGGATGCCGGTGCTGTCCGCGCACGTGGTGGTGCGCTCGGACGTGCTGGACGCGATCGGCCACGAGAAGATGCTGCACGAGCTCCAGGGCTGCCTCGGCGACCACTTCGACGTGGCGCACTGCACCTTCCAGCTGGAGCCGGGCGGGCACGCCGAGCACGAGGCGCGGCTCTGCCACTGACGCGAGCGGGACGGGCCCCGGGCCGCCGTCTCCACGGGTGACCTCGCCGGTCATCATTTCGCACCTTCGTTCGGAACGGTTCCCGGGGCGCCTTGCCGGGCAAGATCGCCCAGGGGGTCCGGTCGCCGGACGCGGGACATGCGGGCGCTCACGCGAAGTGCGGGGAGCGCGGACGCGTACGGCAGACTGAGGAGGCGAGGACCGATGCTAAGGATGGGTATGCCGATCACTTCTGCCACCACGACGACCGGCTCGTCGAGCGGCACCGCTGACGCGATTCTGCTGGAACTCGTCGACGAGGACGGCGTGACCATCGGCACAGCGGAGAAGCTCGCCGCCCACCAGGCGCCGGGGCAGCTGCACCGGGCGTTCTCCGTCTTCCTCTTCGACGAGCACGGCCGGCTGCTGCTCCAGCAGCGGGCGCTCGGCAAGTACCACTCCCCCGGTGTGTGGTCCAACACCTGCTGCGGCCACCCCTACCCGGGCGAGGCCCCCTTCGCGGCGGCCGCGCGGCGCACCTTCGAGGAGCTGGGGGTGTCCCCGTCGCTGCTCGCGGAGGCGGGCACGGTCCGCTACAACCACCCGGACCCGGCCTCGGGCCTGGTGGAGCAGGAGTACAACCACCTGTTCGTCGGGATGGTGCAGTCCCCGCTGCGGCCGGACCCGCAGGAGGTCGGCGACACGGCCTTCGTGACACCCGCCGAGCTGGCCGAGCGGCACGCGAGGGACACGTTCTCCTCGTGGTTCATGACCGTGCTGGACGCGGCCCGGCCGGCCGTCCGGGAACTGACGGGTCCGTCGGCCGGCTGGTGAGGCGGGGGTGTCCGGATCACTCCCCGCAGGGCCGGATCACCCCTGGACGGTGTCCGCGGGCTTGAGCGGCAGGGCGGCCCAGATGACCTTGCCGCCGCTCGCCGTGTGCTCGACGTCGCACACCCCGCCGGCCTCCCGGGTGATCTCCCGCACCAGAAGCAGCCCCCGGCCGCCGGTCTGGCCGTGGTCGGCCTCCAGGGCGGTGGGGCGGTAGGGGTGGTTGTCCTCCACGGACACCCGCACCCACGCGGCGCCGACGGCGACCTCCACCGCGAGCACCGGCGACAGCAGCGCCGCGTGCCGGACGGCGTTGGTCACCAGTTCCGAGACGATCAGCAGGAGCCCCTCGGCGAGGTCGTCCGTGACCGGCACCCCTTGACGCAGCAGCAGGTCCCGCACGGCGTGTCGCGCCTGCGGGACCGAGACCTCCACGGGGGCGGCGGTGAACCGCCAGACCCCCTCGTACGGCAGCGGTCGCGGCACGTCCGTCCCACGGGGTCCGAGAGGTGCGCCTGCGTCGCCCTGAGGGCGTGGGCCGGGCCCGCGCCCGCGGTCGTCCATCGTCCGGTCGCCACCCTTGCGCTCGATTGTCGCCACACCCCTGAGTGTTGGTAACCCGGCGGCGGGCGCCGGATGACTGAACAGAAGTCAGCACTTATCGAGCGTTCTCGGCGTTTCCCGCCCGTGATTCTCTGCGCCTTGTCGGCTTCTGTCCGGTGTGCACCACCTTCGTGCACTCTTCAGGTTGTACGGGTTTGCCGGGGCGCTCGCCCGTTTCGTACCCCGTCCCGCCCGTCGCCCCGTCCGGGCGGCGACGATGACACCGATCCGAAGCGGTGACGCCCACCCGGACGCGGTCGGCCGAGCGCGCGAACGGGCGGTTAGCATCCGGCGCATGGAGCCCGAGCTGCTGCACGGCGTCACCGACGGGGTCGCCACCGTCGTCCTGCACCACCCGGCCAAGCGCAACGCCATGACGGCCGCGATGTGGCGGGCGCTTCCCCCGTTGCTGGACGGGCTCGCCGCCGACCCGGGCGTGCGGGCGCTCGTGCTGACCGGCGCGGGCGGCACGTTCTGCGCCGGAGCCGACATCTCCACGCTCCAGGGGTCGCCCGACGAGGCGCAGGGACTGGCGGTGCGGGCCGAGGAGGCTCTCGCCGCGTTCCCGAAACCGACGCTGGCGGCGGTGAAGGGCCACTGCGTGGGCGGCGGCGCGCAGCTCGCGGCCGCGTGCGACCTGCGGTTCGCCGAGGAGGGGGCACTGTTCGGGGTGACACCGGCGAAGCTCGGCATCGTCTACCCGTCCTCCGCGACCCGGCGGCTGGTCGCGCTGGTCGGTCCGGCCACCGCCAAGTACCTGCTGTTCTCGGGGGAACTGATCGACGCGGAGCGGGCGCTGCGCACCGGGCTGGTGGACGAGGTGCTGCCGGCCGGCGCGCTCGACGAGCGTGTGGCGGAGTTCACCCGGGTGCTGACGTCCCGTTCGCAGCTGACGCAGGCCGCCGCGAAGGAGTTCGTGAACGGCCGCACGGACCGCGACGCCCACTGGGCCGCGCTGGCCCGCGCCGACGGCGAGACCGCGGAGGGCGTCGCCGCGTTCCTGGAGCGCAGGGAGCCGCGCTTCACCTGGACCACGTCGGGGTGAGAGGCGGTCCCGCGGGACCTTCGCACCGCCCGTCGACGACGGACGGGCATGTCCGGGCGTCGCGGAGGTACCCGTTGACTCCCGGCCGTGGCGGCCGGGAGAGGAGAGGAGACTCACGTGTTCCGTGCGATCGCAGACGTGCTGCGGCAGATCGGTGGCGCCGTCGCCACCGTGGTGACCCTGCCCTTCAGGGCCGTGGCCCGGCTCTTCGGGGGCGCCTCCGCCTCCACGCGGCACGGCAGGGCCTGAAGCCGTGGGGCCCTCACGCCGCCGGGGGGCGAAGGCGTTCCCGGCCGCGTGAGGGCGCTGCCGCCCGCCCGGCCCGCCGGGAGTCCGCCCTGATCCCCGATTGTCGGCGCGGCCTGCCACAATTGCCGCGCAACCTCAGTGGAGAAGGCGGTACGGGATCGTGACGACACCCGGGTCCATCGAAGTAGGGTCCATCGAAGGCAGGATCGCCGAGGAGCTCGGCGTACGGGAGCGGCAGGTGAAGGCCGCCGTGGAACTGCTCGACGGCGGTTCGACGGTGCCTTTCATCGCCCGCTACCGCAAGGAAGCGACCGAGATGCTCGACGACGCGCAGCTGCGCACGGTCGAGGAGCGGCTGCGCTACCTGCGGGAGCTGGAGGAGCGCCGGGCGGCGATCCTGGACTCCGTGCGCGAGCAGGGCAAGCTCACCGGCGAGCTGGAGGAGCGGATCCGCGGCGCCGAGACCAAGGCCCGGCTGGAGGACATCTACCTGCCCTACAAGCCCAAGCGGCGGACGAAGGCGCAGATCGCCCGGGAGGCCGGGCTGGAGCCGCTGGCCACGGGACTGCTCGGCGACCCGGGCGTCGAGCCGCTCGCCGCGGCGACCGCCTTCGTCGACGCCGGCAAGGGCGTCGCCGATCCGCAGGCCGCGCTGGACGGGGCGCGGGCGATCCTCACCGAGCGGTTCTCGGAGGACGCCGACCTGATCGGCGAGCTGCGCGAACGCATGTGGGTGCGCGGGCGCCTCGCCGCGAAGGTGCGGGACGGCAAGGAGGAGGCGGGCGCCAAGTTCGCCGACTACTTCGACTTCGCCGAGCCGTTCACCGAGCTGCCCTCGCACCGCATTCTGGCGATGCTGCGCGGTGAGAAGGAGGAGGTCCTCGACCTCGTCCTGGAGCCGGAGGAGCCGACGGACGGGCCCTCGTCGTACGAGGGGATCGTCGCCCACCGGTTCGGCATCGCCGACCGGGGCCGCCCCGCCGACAAGTGGCTGACCGACACCGTCCGCTGGGCCTGGCGCACCCGGCTCCTGGTGCACCTCGGGATCGACCTGCGGCTCAGGCTGCGTACGGCCGCCGAGGACGAGGCGGTCGACGTGTTCGCGGCGAACCTGCGGGACCTGCTGCTCGCCGCCCCCGCGGGCACCCGCGCGACGCTCGGCCTGGACCCCGGCTTCCGCACGGGTGTGAAGGTGGCCGTGGTGGACGCGACCGGCAAGGTCGTCGCCACCGACGTCATCCACCCGCACGTCCCGGCGAACCGGTGGGACGAGGCGATCGCCAAGCTGGCGCGGCTGGCGAAGGAGCACGCGGTCGAGCTGGTCGCGATCGGCAACGGCACGGCGTCCCGTGAGACCGACAAGCTCGCCGGTGACCTCATCACCCGGCACCCGGAGCTGAACCTCACCAAGGTGATGGTGTCCGAGGCGGGCGCCTCGGTCTACTCGGCCTCGGCCTTCGCCTCGCAGGAGCTGCCCGACATGGACGTGTCGCTGCGCGGCGCCGTGTCGATCGCCCGCCGCCTCCAGGACCCGCTGGCCGAGCTGGTGAAGATCGACCCGAAGTCCATCGGGGTCGGCCAGTACCAGCACGACCTGTCCGAGGTGAAGCTGTCGCGTTCGCTGGACGCGGTGGTGGAGGACTGTGTGAACGGCGTCGGTGTCGACGTGAACACCGCGTCCGCCCCGCTGCTCGCCCGGGTCTCCGGCATCACCTCCGGCCTCGCCGAGAACATCGTGGCGCACCGCGACGCCAACGGCCCGTTCACCTCCCGCAAGGACCTGAGGAAGGTGCCCCGGCTCGGCCCCAAGGCGTACGAGCAGTGCGCGGGCTTCCTGCGGATCCGCGGCGGCGAGGACCCGCTGGACGCCTCCAGCGTGCACCCCGAGGCGTACCCGGTGGTCCGGCGGATGGTGAAGACGACCGGGCAGGAGGTGGCCGCCCTCGTCGGCAACACCTCGGTGCTGCGGTCGCTCAGGCCGGACGACTTCGTGGACGACACCTTCGGTCTGCCGACCGTCACCGACATCCTCAAGGAGCTGGAGAAGCCCGGGCGCGACCCGCGGCCCGCCTTCCGGACGGCCACCTTCAAGGAGGGCGTGGAGAAGATCTCCGACCTGTCCTCCGGCATGGTCCTGGAGGGCGTGGTGACCAACGTGGCCGCCTTCGGCGCGTTCGTCGACGTCGGTGTCCACCAGGACGGCCTGGTCCACGTCTCCGCCATGTCGAAGACGTTCGTCAAGGACCCGCGGGACGTGGTCAAGCCGGGGGACATCGTCAAGGTGAAGGTCCTCGACATCGACATCCCGCGCAAGCGGATCTCGCTGACGCTCCGGCTGGACGACGAGGCGGCCCCGAAGGGCGCCCCGGGCGAGGGCCGGCCGCAGCGCGGTGGCGGGCGCCCGCCGCAGCAGCGGCAGCAGTCCGGCCAGCGCGGCGGCGGTCAGCGGGGCGCGGGCGGCGGTCAGCGCGGCGGCGGTGCCCGGCAGGCTCCGGCGCCGGCGAACAGCGCGATGGCCGACGCGCTGCGCCGGGCGGGGCTGGTCGACCCCAAGAAGGGCCGGAGCTGAGCGAGGGGGGCCGGGCCCCGGCGGCGTTCCGGGACGGCCCCCGCTCGTACAGTGACGGTATGAGCACCTCTCGCGTCCTCACCTGGGCGGTCACGGCGAGCGGCGGGTACGAGACGGCGTGGGCCGACGCCGGTGAGGGTGCGCTCGGTGCGCGGGGGCGCGCGGTGGGCACGGCGCCGGAGCCGTACTGGGTCTCCTACGAACTCGACACGGCCGAGGGGTTCGTGACGCGGCGGCTGGCGGTGACGGTCGAGACGGCGGAGCGGACGCGGTCGCTGGATCTGCGGCACGACGGCCGGGGCGGGTGGACGGCCGACGGTGAGCGGCTGCCCGGATTCGAGGACGCCCTCGACTGCGATCTGGGGCTGTGCCCGCTCACCAACACCATGCCGGTGCTGCGGCACGGACTGCACCGGGCGCCGGGCGAGCGGCGGTTGCTGATGGCGTGGGTGTCGGTGCCGGCGCTGACCGTGCGGCCGTCCTGGCAGACGTACACGTACCTCGGGCCGGGCGAACGGGGCGCGCGGGTGCGTTTCGTCTCCGGGACGTTCCGGAGCGACATCGTCTTCGACGAGGACGGGTACGTCGTCGACTATCCGGGGCTGGCGAGGCGCCTGGCGTGAAACCCGGTTTGCCGGTGATCATCGCAGCGACAGACTGGCGGGATGAACGCATCCGATCCCAAGGCGGACCTCCTGAAGTGCCTCCAGGACGCCCGCGACGTGCTGGTGTGGAAACTCGACGGGCTGTCGGAGTACGACGTGCGCCGGCCCATGACGCCGACCGGCACGAATCTGCTGGGTCTGGTCAAGCACCTGGCCGGGGCGGAGGCACTGTACTTCGGGACGGTGTTCGGGCGGCCGTTCGCGGGGACGCCGTTGTGGATCACCGGGGACGCGGAGCCGAACGCCGACCTGTGGGCGCGGGCCGACGAGACCCGCGAGGAGATCGTCGGGCTGTACCGGCGGGCCTGCGCGCACGCGGACGAGACGGTCGCGGCGCTGCCGTGGGACGCGGTCGGCCGGATCCCGGGGGGCAAGGGGGGCGAGGTGACGCTGCATCGGATCCTCGCCCACATGATCGGCGAGACGCACCGGCACGCCGGGCACGCCGACGTCGTGCGGGAGCTGGTCGACGGAGCGACGGGAGAGCGCCCGGGCGGCGCCAACACGCCCGACGGCGACCCGGCGTGGTGGACGGCGCACCGCGAGCGGGTGGAACGGGCGGCCCGGGAGGCGGGCCGCACCGGGTGAGGCTACCGTTCGGTCACCTTGCCGTCCGCGACCTCCAGGCGGCGGGTGACGTGGACCGCGTCCAGCATGCGCCGGTCGTGGGTGACCAGGAGCAGGGTCCCCTCGTAGGCGTCGAGGGCGGCCTCCAGCTGCTCGATGGCCGGGAGGTCGAGGTGGTTGGTCGGCTCGTCGAGGACGAGCAGGTTGACGCCGCGTCCCTGGAGCAGCGCGAGGGCGGCGCGGGTGCGTTCGCCCGGTGAGAGGGTCGCCGCCGGGCGCAGCACATGGTCCGCCTTCAGACCGAACTTGGCCAGGAGGGTGCGCACCTCGGCCGGTTCCGTGTCCGGTACGGCGGCGGAGAACGCGTCGAGCAGCGCCTCGGGGCCGTGGAACAGCCCGCGCGCCTGGTCGACCTCGCCGACCAGGACGCCCGAGCCGAGGGCCGCGTGGCCGGCGTCCAGCGGGACACGGCCCAGCAGCGCGGCGAGCAGGGTCGACTTGCCCGCGCCGTTCGCGCCGGTGACCGCGACCCGGTCGGCCCAGTCGATCTGGAGGGTCACCGGGCCGAAGGTGAAGGCGCCGCGCCGCACCTCGGCGTCCCGGAGGGTGGCGACGACCGCGCCGGAGCGCGGGGCGGCCGCGATCTCCATGCGCAGCTCCCACTCCTTGCGGGGCTCCTCGACGACCTCCAGGCGTTCGATCATGCGCTGGGTCTGGCGGGCCTTCGCGGCCTGCTTCTCGCTGGCCTCGCTGCGGAACTTGCGGCCGATCTTGTCGTTGTCGTTGCCCGCCTTGCGGCGCGCGTTCTTCACGCCCTTGTCCATCCAGGAGCGCTGCGTCTGCGCGCGTTCGTGCAGGGCGGCCTTCTTGTCGGCGTACTCGTCGTAGTCCTCGCGGGCGTGCCGACGGGCCACGTCCCGCTCCTCCAGGTACGCCTCGTAGCCGCCGCCGTAGAGGTTGATCTGCCGCTGGGCGAGGTCGAGTTCGAGGACCTTGGTGACGGTGCGGGCGAGGAACTCGCGGTCGTGGCTGACGACGACGGTGCCGGCGCGCAGGCCGGTCACGAAGTGTTCGAGGCGCTCCAGGCCGTCGAGGTCGAGGTCGTTGGTGGGCTCGTCGAGGAGGAAGACGTCGTAGCGGGACAGGAGGAGGGAGGCGAGGCCCGCGCGGGCGGCCTGGCCGCCGGACAGGGACGTCATCGGCTGGCCGAGGTCCACGCCGAGACCGAGGGAGTCGGCGACCTCCTCCGCGCGTTCGTCGAGGTCGGCGCCGCCGAGGCCGAGCCAGCGCTCCAGGCTCGCCGCGTAGGCGTCGTCGGCGCCGGGAGCGCCGTCGACCAGGCCCTGGGTGGCCTCGTCCATCGCGCGCTGCGCCTCGGCGACCCCGGTGCGGCGGGCGAGGAACTCCCGCACGCTCTCGCCGGGGCGGCGCTCCGGCTCCTGGGGCAGGTGGCCGACGGTCGCGGTCGGCGGGGAGAGCCTGAGCTCGCCCTCCTCCGGCGCGGTGAGGCCGGCCAGGAGCTTCAGCAGGGTGGACTTGCCGGCGCCGTTGGCTCCGACCAGCCCGATCACGTCACCGGGGGCGACGACGAGGTCGAGCCCGGCGAAGAGGGCGCGGTCGCCGTGGCCGGCGGCGAGGTTCTTGGCGACGAGGGTGGCAGTCATCAGACGGTAGATCCTAGTGGGCGCGCGGTGCCGGGGGCGCGGGGGTTCCGCCCCGTGGCCGGTGGGCGCGCGTACGGGCTACCGTCAGGGCGTGGGCAGGCACGGGAACGGCGATGTGATCGTGGTCGGCGGCGGGGTCATCGGGCTGGTGACGGCGGTGGTCCTCGCCGAGCGGGGCCGGCGGGTGCGGGTGTGGACGCGGGAGCCGGCCGAGCGGACCACCTCGGCCGTCGCGGGCGCGCTGTGGTGGCCGTACCACATCGGGCCGGTGGCGTCGGCCCGGGCCTGGGCGCTGCGCTCGCTGGAGGTGTACGAGGAACTCGCCGGGCGGCCCGAGGTCACCGGGGTGCGTCTGGTCGAGGGGGTCATGGGCGGGACGGAGCCGGGCGCCGTCGCGGCCTGGACGGCCGGCCGGCTGACCGGGCTGCGTCCGGCGACCGCCCGGGAGTACCCCGCCGGGAGGGGCCTGTGGGCGCGGCTGCCGCTGATCGACATGGCGGTCCATCTGCCGTGGCTGCGGGAGCGGTTGCTGCGCGCGGGCGGCACGGTCGAGGAACGCGCCGTGAGCGATCTGGCGGAGGCCGACGCGCCGGTCGTCGTCAACTGCACGGGCCTGGGCGCCCGTGATCTGGCCGCGGACACCTCGGTGCGGCCGCAGCGGGGGCAGCTGGTCGTCGTGGAGAACCCCGGGATCCGCACCTGGCTGGTCTCCACCGGTCCGGACGGTGATCTGGCGTACCTCTTCCCGCAGCCGGGGCGGCTGCTGCTGGGCGGCACCGCGGAGGACGACAACTGGTCGCCGGAGCCGGATCCGGCGGTGGCCGCGGCGATCGTACGGCGGTGCGCCGCCTTTCGCCCGGAGGTCGCGGGGGCGCGGGTCCTGGAGCACCGGGTGGGGCTGCGGCCCGTACGGCACGCGGTGCGGCTGGAGCGGGAGGCGCTGCCGGACGGGCGGTCGGTGGTGCACCACTACGGGCACGGCGGCGGTGGGGTGACCGTGGCGTGGGGGTGTGCGGAGGAGGCGGCCGGGCTGGCGTTCCCGGGCGGCTCGGCCGGGAACCGGACCTGAGACCGGACCAGGGACCGGACCAGGGACCGGACCGGAGACCGGACCAGGGACCGGACCGAGGACCGGACCGAGGACCGGACCGGAGACCGGACCAGGGACCGGACCAGGGACCGGACCGAGGACCGGACCGGAGACCGGACCGAGGACCGGACCGGAGACCGGACCAGGGACCGGACCGAGGACCGGACCGGAGACCGGACCAGGGACCGGACCGAGGACCGGACCGGAGACCGGACCAGGGACCGGTCGCGGCCCGG